>JBDTEK010000396.1:0-5736 GCA_039922575.1 Ginsengibacter sp. | reverse complement strand
TCAAGATTGCGCATAGTTGATATAAAAACCGGCAATGTTGAAAAAAATTACCTGATTCCTGATGATACTGTTTTTGGGGAAGGCATTACTATTTTTAAAAATAAAATTTACCAGCTTACCTGGCAGAGCAATAAGATTTTTGTTTACGATATTAAAGATATCACCAAACCAATTTACGCATTAAATTGGGGCAGAGAAGGCTGGGGCGCTACTAATGATGGTAATAATATTATTATAAGTGATGGCACTTCCAAATTGTTTTTTGTACAACCGGATGAAGCAAAAAAAGAAATGAAAATTAATAAGATACTTACCGTTATAAATAATAATGGAGAGGTGGATAGCTTAAATGAGCTTGAATTGATTGATGGTTATGTATATGCAAACCGTTGGCTTACAGATGAAATTGTAAAAATAGATACGGCCAACGGGCATGTAGTTGGCATTATGAATTTGAAAGGCTTACTTCCGCAATATGATCCCGGCGTAAAATTAGATGAAGGTGCTGTTTTAAATGGAATCGCGTACGATAGCACTACCAAAAAACTATACATAACAGGAAAGGACTGGCCTAAATTATTCGAATTACGGCTGAACTAATAAGAGAAATAAAATGAAATTTCCTTCAAATTCCTTTTGATCTTTAATTTTAAAAATTATATTTACGAGCACATAAGATTCAATACCCGGGATATTTATTTATTCATTAAAACGTTTTCTCATGAAAGATACTTATACCATTCCGGCGCAAACCTGTGTGGGGCATGTAAATTTAAAAGTCGCTGACTTAAGCCGTTCACTTAATTTTTATTGTTCACTTCTCGGATTTGATCTCATTTCAAAATATGGCAATGATGTAGCATTTATTTCTGCAGGTGGCTATCATCATCATATTGCTCTAAATACCTGGAATAGCAAGAACGCAAAACCAGCCAACATTCGTTCTCCCGGTTTATCTCATGTAGCTATTTTATATCCTACGCGGGGAGATCTTGCTACGATATATCAGAGGCTGATAACGAATGATTATCCTATGACAGGAGTGGCAGATCATGGCGTAAGTGAATCATTATACCTTAGTGATCCCGATGAGAACGGAGTAGAATTATATTGGGACAGGCCTAGATCTGAATGGCCGATTGATAAAAAAGGAATGATAAAAAGATTTTCTAAACCTCTTGATGTGAGTAATTTGCTGAAGGAAATATAGATGGGATTTCGATCGGTATTGCTACAATTTCCGTAGGCAGATAATATCCATCCGTCGGAGTGGAACAAGACTTGTAATTAATGTTCATTATCATTACTGTTGCCCAATAGAATTTCGGAGGTTGTAACTGTACTGAAACTTGCACTGCCGGTGGTTTTAGCACTTTAACTTCCCAGTGTTTCAACATCGAGCATATTAAAGTTAATTTATGAAATAATAATAGGCCCAATTTTTAAATTTTTTGAAGCTAATGCTACCTTTACTTTTTCTGTCAGTCTGGTCAGCATGTCATAAGTATTGGTCTTGGCATGAAGCACGAACACTGTTAAGGGATACTTCTCAAAATTTTGTTGATGTTGTAGGTTTTTGTCGAATGTTAGCAACACCTGAAAGTTATTAGCAACCATGAGTTCCAATAATTTGCCATTCTTAATGCCGTTCCACCCTTTTTCCCGAACCGTGTAAATTTCATGCTCAAAAAAGTCGAATTTTAATCTCTTCGGTAAATTTTCATCAAGTAACAATTTCATATAGTTGCTCTATGTTATTTGATGTTATGAGCTTGCTTGCAACGTCAAGAAGTGAAACCGCTTGTTCTTTAGTCACACTGGGAAAATCGTTTAAGAAATCGTCGAGCGATATCCCCGCTTCCAAATGGTCAAACAGTGACTCAACAGGCACGCGTGTCCCTTTGAAAACCGGAATCCCTCCCAGAATGTCATTATCTACGGTAATAAGTGTCCTGATGTTCATGTTATAAAGATAATAATTGTTTGTCAAACTTATCAAAGTCGAAAAAGTTGCGACTAAGAAGAAATGGATCAGGCATCAGATATATATTGGGAGATTCAACCGGTTATTTTTACTCTATTGAAATTTTCTTTTATCATTTTCCGAAGGTTTCTGGAGAATGAAAAAATGAGCGCATAATAATAGAGAATTAAATGGGGAATACCTTCTAACCAAATGTCATTCCGTCTAAAACTCTAAACCATGAACTATTTTACCAATAAACCTATTTTTTCCAGTAATTGAGCCAATCAATCATCCTGCTTGTAAACCCATATTCATTATCAAACCAGGCCACTATTCTTATTTGGTTTCCTATCGCTGAAGTCTGTGTTCCATCCACAATGCAGGAATGAGTGTTTCCCTTTATATCCAACGATACCAGCGGCTCTTCTGTATATTCAAGAATGTTTTTGTATTCGTTCTGTGCCGATTTTTTAAACAATTCATTGATGCTTTCGGTTGTAACATCAGAATTCAATTGAACATAAAAGTTAGCCATGGCGCCATTTGCCACTGGCACCCTTGTGGAAGAGGTTGAAATTTTATTCCGTAATCCCGGAATTAATCGGTTTAGTGATTTGTGAAGATCAATATCAACGGGAATAATAGATTCCGCTGCTGCCCTTCCGCGCCTGAATTGATGATGAGGCGCATCTACCAGTTCCTGGCGGGAAGTATAAGAATGAAGAATATTAATGTGTGCGGATCTGATTCCAATAGATTGCAAAATATAAAGAATGTGGATCGAACAATTCGTCATGCATCCGCCAGGCGATAGGAGATTCAATTCAGTTATAGTTCTATTGTGATTGTACCCAAATACAAGCAGAGGAATATCTTCTGCCCCGGTTGTGGATAATAAAACCTTTTTTGCGCCAGCCTTTAAATGTTTTTCAGCGTCCGTTTTATTAGTAAATCTTCCGGAACATTCAAGTACCACTTCTACATTCAAATCTTTCCATGGAAGCTGTTCCGGATCTTCTATTTGAAATGCCGCGATTTCTTTATCATTTACAAAAAAGGAATCATCTTCAGTTTTAATTAACGGTTTAAAAGTTCCGTAAACGGAATCATATTTTAAAAGATAGGTGAGATTTTTTAAAGGCATAATGTCGTTCACCGCCACTATTTCAAATTGATCATTTTCAATTAATCTTCTGAATAAAAGCCTGCCTATACGGCCCATTCCGTTTATTGCAATTCGCATCTATAAATTTTTTGTGATGCAAATATCCGTTTTTTTAAACGTGTATTTAATGGAATTATTTATCGTTTATTGCTTGCACGCTCAATTTTTAATCTACCAAATCTTCTCAACCGTGAAAACTAAACTATTTCTCAAAAAAAAATAGCCCTGTTTTAAAGGGCTATTCTACATAAGTTGTGGTCTCGTTGTTCTACATGCCTGTTAGCAGCGCTATAGCAGCCATCAAGGCAAAGAAGCCCAAAACAATCCCAAGTCCAACCAATGTGTCGGTCAATTCGGTTGTGTACACTTTTTTCATAACCTACATTTTAATGTTTAATAAAATAATTAAAAGAAGCAGGATTTTGAAAGGATTTGGATAAGATAAATTTACACAAGTTGTAGTTAACTTAGGTCGGATTGGAACAAAGATAAATATTAATAAATAAACTTCCAAATGGCAGGATAGCCCTCTCCAAATATTGAGTAATTTTACTCAATTATTACTATCTTTTAGAGGTTATATTTTTAATAAGATTTTTGTAAAACGATTTCTTTTCGTATTTTACCCACTCAACTTTTTTTTATGAATACAGTAAACGACATTCTTTTAAGAAAAGGCAACAATGCCATTTCTGTTTCACCAGACACTTCTGTGCTTGACGCATTAAAAGTGATGGCTGAGAATAATATTGGATCTGTTGTAGTTATGGAAAACGAGGAATTTTTGGGCATTATAACAGAGAGAGATTATTCCAGGAAAATTATATTAAAAAACAAAAATTCAACCAACACAAAAGTCAGTGAGATAATGAGTCGCGACCTTCCCCAGGTAAAGATGACAGATAAAATAGAATATTGTATGGAGCTATTAACTAAAAACAATATCAGATATCTGCCGGTCATGGCAGATAACAAGCTTCAGGGGATTATTTCAATAAGCGACGTTGTAAGTGAAACAATTATATGGCAACAACAGACGATTGACCATCTGGATAGTTATATCAATTCCAAATAGGGCAGGTAGAATCAATATTATCTACCTATATTTTCGAGCTCCTCATGGTCTAATTTTATCAATGGGTTTATCAGCTTTTTTAAATCTTTTTTTAAAATTTTTTATCTTTTGGAATGATAATCTCTTTAATTTTTTATAGCTCTTCTTCTGCTAAAGCCACAAAATCAATTCTGTATGGTTCAGGAAACCTCCACTGGTATTTCAAAGCAAGGACTTTCTGCCGAAGATTTTATTGATCATCCTGAAGTTTTAAAATGCCTGGATCAATTAAAAGCTTCAGGACGCACTTTTATCGTATCTGATGTTTTAGATAATGAAGGCAATCAGTATGTAAATTTAGTTCAAAAAGGTGGTGGTGTTTTAGGTGTGGCATTGGTAGGATATACTTATATTCTGGAAAAAATGGGAATCCGGTTTATGCGGCTTGCGGGCACTAGCGCCGGGGCAATCAATACCGCTTTAATGACAGTGATAGGGGAAAAGAAAGACGCGAAATCCATTCCGATTTTAAAGTCTATTTGCGATCTTAACTTTTTCGATCTGGTGGATGGTCATCCGGCGGCTAAATGGATCATTAAGAAATTTATAACCCATGAGGATTTTTCGGTAAAAATAAAAAGGTGGTCAAAGGCCATTTTTTTGACCGGATTGGTATTAATTGCATTGGATTTTATTTTTTTGGGTTTACAACATTCGTTTCCATCGCTTTCCGTTGTAACCAAAATTTCTTTTGTATTTACAGGATTTTATTTTTTACTTTTTGGATTTGTGATTTTCTATATTTCAAGACTTTTTCAACGACTTAAAGTTTCCGGTTTCGGCATTAATCCGGGTAATTATTTTTATGATTGGATCAAGCGTCAATTAATTTCAAATGGAGTAGTTACTGTTTCGGACCTCGAGAAAAAAGCTTCTGAAAAACCAGAACTGCATTTAAGGATTGAGTACGATGAACCAGTTGATACAATTTGCGGTGACGTAACTTTTATTTCGTCCGAACTGGTTACGCAAAATAAAATTCAATTTCCACTTATGTGCAATCTTTTCAGAGAAAGCAGGGATATTGATAAACTTCAACCTGCGGGATTTATAAGGGCATCAATGGCTATACCTTTGTTTTTTGAGTCTTATTTTATCAATGATATTCCCTGCACTTCAGAAGAGGTTAAAAAAGCATGGGTGAATCTAATGAACGTATCTGATCCTCCGTCCATGGCGCGGTTTGTGGATGGAGGAATCCTTTCCAATTTTCCTATAAATATTTTTTACAATCCTAAAATAGTAGTGCCAAGGCTCCCTTCTTTTGGAATAGACCTTGATGACAGCAAGCCTGCGGATAAAGCGAATGATGCCTTTCGATGGACATTTATGGGGTATTTGGGCAGAATGTTTAATACCATCCGTGATTATTATGATAAAGATTTTTTGCTTAAAAATAAAATGTATGAAAAAGGAATTGGCAAAATTCCACTATCAGGTTTTAACTGGCTTAATTTTTTTATTACAGATAAAAATAAAGTGGAGATGTTT
>JBDTEK010000395.1:0-6102 GCA_039922575.1 Ginsengibacter sp. | reverse complement strand
AATACCTCCATTCTTATAGGTGTTGTCCCAGCTTCCTTTTTGCCGCGAACGCACTTGTATTATTAAAACACCCCTCGTATTTTTGTTTATCCAATCTTTAAAAACATTTATAAACCGCAGTGCTGTTTCTTCACCGTTATTGTCTCTCAATCCGGCATCCAGTACATCAATAACAGGATTGGATGGAAGCCAAACTGCTGGCAAAACATAGGGATATGTTGCATTCATTCGCAAAGCAGTAAGCATTCTGACGTTCATCGGATTGTCATTTTTAAATAACGCAGCAAAATCAATGGCATCAGGGCCTGTCATTTTAGAAGCGCTGTCTCTATATTCAGCCTGCATCATAAAGCTGATAGGCTGGGTGCAGATCATCATTTTTTTCAGATCCCGTGTTACTACAGAATTAAGAATCATTAAAGGAATATCCGCATTGCTTTCAGCCTGCTTAAAATACCCAATATTTTTATCCAATAATCCGCCGGTATTAATATTCAGTTTTTGCTCAAAAGCATAACCGCGGTCCTTTACATAACGCTGATGCTCAAACGAAAATTTCTGAGCGGGCGAAAAAATATCCCGCGCTATCATTGATGAAAATACAGGATTCAGGAGATCTTGCGAAATATCATCCAGATATTTTTTATTTTGAAGATCAATACTAACACCATTTTCTTTCAACCTGGCAAGCTCACGAAAATAAGCCGCTGCCAACATTCCGCCTGAAGCACCGCTCATTAGAAAAGTTTTTTTCATAATTAAGCCATGAGTAGCGCTATCCAGTTCCTGTAATACATTCATTGAAAAACCTGCGCCCCTCAAACCGCCGCCGCTAAAATTAAAAATAATCATTAAAGGTTTTTCTTCATGCTGTTTTTCTTTCCAACGGTTCAAAATCCCAATCATATTATTTTCATCAGTTTTTATTTTATCAGGAGTGTTTAAGGAGCTTAGATGTTGCAATGAATATTCAGGGCGGTCCGGGTTGGTATAATCTAAACCATAAGCTTTATTGCGCGGATCAATAATGTTATATTGATAAAGCAAATTAAGCCCGGTAAAAAGAAAAATCACAAAGATCAGGCTCCAGCTTCGTAAAAAATAAGAGAGCGCACCCATGACTGCTACAAAAATAGCGAACATGATAAGAATACTTGCTGCGGCGGGAACCTGGAATATCCTGTTATCAAGAAAGAATGCAATAAAAATCATAAAAATAAATGCCAGCAATACTGTAACCATTGCAGAAAAATGATGTCTCTTAAAAATTATATCCAGGAAAGACTGACTGTAATGCCCAACCGGCCTCACTTTTTTAAATCTGAAATAAGAATTTAGATAAAACCCCACCGGCAACCCATATACATTTTCTTCATCACAAGGTTTTATATTCTGGTTTTCATCAAACTCTGCAAATCCGGGTTTAAAAGCCCTTACAATCCTTTGGTCGGCGGTAAAAAAATAGGCGAAAGAAATGAGAATTAAGAGAAAAAGTCCTCCCAGAAACCCGCCGGCGATAAATAGAAATTGTGGCAAAGGAATTAATTCACTTTTGCTATCATAGTGCCACGCTTCAAAAAAATAGACTATTAAAAATGCCAGAGGAATAATAGCATTATTCAAACAATATTTTAAAAATGGCCTGGAAGTAGTGGCCAAAAAACGGAATCGGGTACTGTGTAAAATGAATGTGGTAATATTCCAGCTCATTATATAAATACCTGTGGCCACACCCATTATAGCAGCGCCTGCGGCATTCACATTTCCTAAATATTCCGGCGCCAGAAATAATGCGTTGGCTCCAAAAATTTGCATAAAATTCCCGGTAAGCGTTAAAAAAAGAATCAACCAAAAAACTAATAATAATTGTGCTTTTCTAAAATGAAGAAATAGTAACTGTATAGGAAATGAATAATAAAAATTATTTACAAATGCTTTCATATTTCATCATTGTGTGGTCGGCCGCTAAAAATTAAATACCATCCATTTCATTCATCAACTATTTACCTTTAATAATTTATTTGATCTGATAAGATACAACATGAAAATTACGGACATTAAAAATAACATTGCTACCAATTGATGAGCAACGCCAAACCAAACCAGGTTATTGCCGTAAGGGGAAAGTGTCACGGTTAAAATACCTAGAATTATCTGAAGTATAATGAGTACAGCAGGAATACTTTTTGTTTTGTTAAACAGAGTACTCCCCTTGATTTTTTTCGCCTTCATCCACCAAAAAAATACAATTATCAAAAGTGTATAACCCAATCCGCGATGAATAAACTGAACAGTGATCTTATTATCGAAAATATTTTTCCAGGACGGCGACAAGCGACCCATTTCATCCGGAAACAATTGCCCGTTAATGGAAGGCCATGTGGGTGCAGCAGTAGCAGCATGCAGGCCTGCCATGAAAGCTCCAAAAATTAATTGGAAAAACAAAATAAATAAAACAACAAAAGTTAACTTTCGTAAAGAAGCATTTATTGTAAATTTTTCGGCACCAACTGAAACGCTCAATGCAAACCACAAAGTGTAGCATAAAAGAACCAATGCCGCCATAAAATGAGTTGCCAGTTGAATATGCCCGACAAATATTTTTTTAGGAACCAGTCCACTTTCCACCATTATCCAACCAATTGCACCCTGTATAATCCCTAAAAGGAATAGTATAATAAAAGGAATAATGACATTTTGTTTGAACTGCTTTTTTATTAAAAAATAAAAAAAACCCATTAGAAACACAATACCCATCAGCCTTGCCCAGGTGCGATGAAACCATTCCCAAAAAAAAATAAATTTAAAATTGCTTAATGAAAAATCTGAATGAATATATCTGAATTGATCTGTTCCCTTATACTTATCAAATTCTAATTGCCATTGCGAGGTATTCAATGGCGGCAACGCGCCTGTAATTGGCTTCCATTCTGTAATGCTTAAACCTGATTCTGTAAGCCTGGTAATACCACCAAGTAATATTTGAACCATTAACATAAAAACTCCAAAATAAAGCCAACGTGCAATTTGTCGGTTAGCTTTGTTTTCATCCATTTTCATCATTATTTTTACGTTAGATTTTATTTTGTTTTGGGAAAAAATAGAAAATAAAAAAAGCTTAAACAACTTTTTCCGTCAACCATTTTTAGTTTAAATAATTACGTTACTTTTTTCAGCAAAGTTAATCCCACAAAGGCACATTTTTGTACATGCTCAGACGGAGATCAGCCAGACATGAGAAATCACACGTAGCCGGCAGATTATAAATATTACTCCTTTATTAGTTTTAATCAACATGTTGAAAAGATGATCTCCAATAATTAACCCTTAAAGTTTATTTTTGAGGAAAATTTAAAATTGCTGCTTCCTTTTTATCATAATAAATTTATAGAAGCCGGCGTGGATGAAGCCGGCCGTGGATGCTTTGCGGGACCGGTATTCGCAGCAGCGGTTATTTTGCCTAAAGATTTTTATCATCCTTTATTAAATGATTCCAAACAACTTACCAGAGAAGAACGTGATTTTCTTCGCCCGCTCATAGAAAAAGAAAGCCTTGCCTATTCCGTCGCTTCGGTAAGTAATGATGACATAGACCAGATCAATATTCTCCAGGCTTCTTTCAAAGCAATGCACCTGGCACTGAATAAATTGAAGAATAAACCGGATATATTATTGATTGATGGAAACCGTTTTAAGGCTTACAAAAAAGTGCCCCACTATTGTATTATAAAAGGAGATGGCATGTATGCCTCCATTGCAGCTGCAAGCGTACTTGCAAAAACCTACCGCGATGCCTACATGCAAAATTTGCACAAAAAATACAAGATGTATGCATGGTACAACAATAAAGGATATGGTACTCGCGAGCATCGTGCAGCTATAGAAATACACGGTCTTTGTCGTTATCATCGCCGGAGCTTTAATATTTATACAGCGCCTTTGATAGAATCTTTAATCGAATAAGATTAAATGATCCAACTTCATTTCAATAATTCTATTAATTCAGAATTTTATTGTGCAAGAGACAAGAATCATCATAGCTTGGGAATTCGCCAATGAGTTTATCATTACTACTAAGGTAAATTGAAGCCAAATTGTGTTCTTTCAAAGAAACATAAAAACGTTATTAAAATAAAATACTATTCTTATTTTCCCAAAAAACCAAGATTCTCTATGCCCTCCATTCGCCTAAACCCTCACGTATTACAGTCCATTCATCAGTAGTACAATCTACAACCGTAGAAGGAATAATGCCTCCGGGGCCGCCATCAATTACTATATCCACCAGTTTTTGAAACTTCTCATATATTATTTCAGGGTCTGTATATTCTTCTACCATTTCACCGGGTAATGATGCGCTTAAAATAGGGCTATCCATCGTCTTTAGAATATTCATGCATATAACGTTATTGGGTACACGTAATCCAATAGTTTCTTTTTTGCTTTTTAATATTTTAGGAACTTGTTTACTTGCCGGCAAAATAAAAGTGTAAGGCCCGGGAAGATTTATCTTTAAGACCCTGTATAACGGTGTATCAATGCTTTTCGTATAATCGCTCAAATGACTTAGGTCTCTGCAGATAAAAGAAAGTTGCGCTTTTTTGGGATCTACACCTTTTATTCTGCAAATACGCTCTACTGCTTTGGGATGATTTATATCGCAACCTAAACCATAAATAGTATCGGTAGGATAAATAATAATACCACCATCTTTTAAGCACTCAACAACCTGTTTCACCAGGCGTTCCTGTGGATTTTCCGGATGAATTTGTAAAAGCATATTTCAAATTTTAAGTTTTGGTAAAGATAATTAATAGTGATTAACAAGTAAGTCTAACACACGCCTAACTCGTTTTTATAAATATGATACATCATTCATATTTTAATTTATTGATCCGGAATTATATAATCCGATCATTAAAGGCTCCGGAAGGGCATGTTTCAACAATCTTATAATGCAACACTGCAACAAGGTAACCATTCAGCAATGCAACAGTTTAACTTACATTTGCACGGATAAAAAAAAATTAAAAAAGCACCAACAACAAATTATGGCGATTATTACCCTTGGCACAATGGCTTTCGATGCTATCGAAACACCTTTTGGAAAAGTAGATAAAATTGTAGGCGGATCAGCAACCTATGTTGCCTATTCTGCCTGCCATCTTACACAGCCTCTTCAACAAATTTCAATTGTAGGAAGCGACTTTCCCAAAGAGGAAATGGATGAGTTAAGAAAACGCGGCGTTCAATTAACAGGCGTAGAAGTGGTACCTGATGCAAAATCTTTTTTCTGGAGCGGAAAATACCATCTTGATATGAATGCCAGGGATACCCTGGTAACGGACCTGAATGTATTAGCTGATTTTGATCCCAAAGTGCCGGAAGAATACCAGGGCGCTGAATTTTTAATGCTGGGCAATCTGATGCCGAAATTACAATTAAGTGTAATTGATCAGTTAAGGACAAGGCCAAAATTAATAGTTCTGGATACCATGAATTTCTGGATGGAAAGTGCCTATGACGATCTGAAAAAAGTATTGACAAAAGTGGATGTATTAATGATCAACGACAGTGAAGCAAGGCAATTGAGCGGTGAATTCTCTTTAGTGAAATCGGCTAAAAAAATACTCTGCATGGGGCCAAAGTTTCTGATCATTAAAAAAGGAGAACACGGCGCATTATTATTTCACGAAGATCATGTTTTCTTCGCGCCGGCACTGCCTTTAGAAGATGTTTTTGATCCCACAGGCGCAGGAGATTCATTTGCAGGCGGGTTTATTGGCCACATTGCACACACAAAAAATATAAGTTTTGAAAACATGAAAACAGGCATTATTGTAGGCTCTGCATTGGCAAGTTATTGTTGCGAAAAATTTGGTCCGCAGCGGCTAAAGGAAATTACAAAAAAAGATATTGATGAACGGCTGAGTCAGTTTGTTCAATTGGTAAATTTTGATATTGACTTGGTTTAATATTTATCTTTTTCTTTAACCTGATTAAGAATGTTAGAAATAATTGCGCTTATCTTCCTGACTCGAAAAATAGGCAAACTTGCTTATTCAAAGGGGCTGAAACCTCTTACATGGAAAATATACACTA
>JBDTEK010000394.1:0-7396 GCA_039922575.1 Ginsengibacter sp. | reverse complement strand
ATGGGTGTTGCAGGAAGGCGAAAAGAGAAAAAATCATACTTTCCTTTTTTAAATTAGTTGAATAATTTTTAATATTAGGAGGTGTTTCACGACTTTATGTACTTTTCCAATTTTTTTTACCTTTCTTTTTTTCTTGAAAAAAAAAGAAACAAAAAATTCAAGGAAAACCCGATCGCTCCGCGCGTTTTTCCATGCCAACTCACGGCAAAAGCCCTTAGCAGTAATTTGCTCTCACTTGACCATCTTTTGGATGCCAGGTGTTGCAACGCTGAAAACAGGAGTAAAATCTTTTGTAATTTTTGTACCACACGAATACTGCTTTAATATAAATAAATAATTGTTATAGTTGAAAACCATGAGGTGCAAACTCAGTACCGCAAAAGAGTGTAAATGGTTTCGGGTATTTGCATACGAAGTATCGGGAGTGATAATATTGTAGAAAGTACTACAAAAATCTGCCGGTAAATTATTATGATAGATATTTAAAAAGAAATCTAAGGAAGCGTTTGCCTTAAGAAATTTTAATTAATTCTATGATTCTTTTTGCCACATCGCTCCATCAGGATAGCTAAATGCATCAATAGAGCTTTTCTTCATAGTAATGCTATAACCTGCTGCCAGCGGCGGCATATAGTTTCCATTTTTAATTATTACAGGGTATTTGAAATGTTCGTGAAGATGATCTACATATTCTGTAATGCGGTTTTCCAACGATCCGCTTATTGAGATGTAATCTATCATAGAAAGATGCTGAACATATTCACACAAACCTACACCGCCTGCATGTGGACACACCGGAATATTAAATTTTGCGGCCATCAGCATAATGCTTACAATTTCGTTTACTCCGCCTACACGGCAGCTATCAATCTGACAAATATCCATAGCGCCTGTTTCTAAAAATTGTTTGAACATTACTCTATTTTGGCAATGCTCACCGGTGGCCACTTTTATTGGACTAACTGCTTTAGCGATCTTCAGGTGGCCTAAAATATCATCAGGGCTAGTAGGTTCTTCTATCCACCAGGGATTAAATTGAGCCAGTTGTTTCATATTTTCTATGGCTTCATTCACATCCCATTTTTGATTGGCATCCATCATTAGCTGAATGCCTTCTCCTATTTCTTCTCTTATAATTTGTGCCCTTCTTATATCTTCATTGATGTTACCTCCTACTTTCATTTTTAAGTGTTTCCATCCTTCTGCTTTTGCCTGTTTGCTCAGGCGGCGGATTTTTTCCTCCGGATATCCAAGCCATCCTGCCGAAGTAGTATAAGCGGGATAACCATTTTTCATCAGATAATCTATTCTTTCCTTTTTTGTTTTTTCTAATTTAGAAAGCATTTTTATTGCTTCATCGGGAGTTATTACATCGGTGAGATAAGTGAAATCTATACAGGCAACCAATTGTTTGGGAGTCATATCAGCAATCAGTTTCCAAAGTGGTTTTTCTTCAACTTTCGCATAGAGGTCCCACACTGCATTTACGAGCGCCCCTGTTGCCATGTGTATCACACCTTTTTCGGGGCCTAACCATCTCAATTGGCTGTCTCCGGTGATCATACGCCAAAAGCCGGCCATATCAGACGTGATATTATCGAGGTCTTTTCCTATTAATAAATGAGATAAAGATTGAATGGCCGCCACGCATAATTCATTTCCTCTTCCCAAAGTAAATGTGAGGCCATACCCTTTAAGAGAAAAATTATTGGTATGAAGAATAACATAAGCTGCCGAATAATCGGGGTCAGTGTTCATGGCATCGGAGCCATCTAAGGTTCTGCTCGTAGGGAACCTGATATCTTTTACTTCTATTGATGTGATTATTATGGACATTTCTGATTAATGTTTTTTTGGGATAATAATAAAAAGATAAAAATAAGTTATCTCCTCAATAACTGAGGCGCAGATCATTAAACGATAAGCGCTTTTTTTTTGAACAAAAATATACAAAAAAAAGAGAAATATTTTTTATCCTAAACACATAAGACCGGCAACTGAAAATGTATTTTGACTCAAGAAATATTTTATCTAAAGTGACTTTTTTAAACCTTCATTCTAATTTTTTTTACAGGGAATAAATTTCGAATGAGATTTCGTCAGATTTTAAGGAATCCTTACCCGTCACTATTCCTGTAATTACTTTGATTTTCTTATAGTCATTCACCGGCTACTTTTATGTCATTTTTGCTCACCGGTATTTTGTTTTTAATTCTTCTTCAGCACTGTTTCAAATAATTTAAAGATCCTCTTATATTCATCAGTCCAACTGCTCGGCTCCACAAAACCATGGCCTTCCATTGGATAAACTGCCAGTTCCCAATTATCTTTATACAGCTCAATTAATCGTTGAGTTAATTTTACAATATCCTGGAAATGTACGTTTTCATCCACCATGCCATGGCACATTAATAAGTGGCCTTTTAACCCTTCCGCATAATAGATTGGTGAACTTTTCCTGTAGGCTATACTATCGTTAAATGGCTCATTTAAAATGTTTGATGTGTAGCCGTGATTGTAGTTGGCCCAGTCGGTAACTGAACGCAGGCCCGCGCCTGCAGCGAAAACATCCGGTGTATTAAACATGGCCATTAGTGTAATGAAGCCTCCGTAAGATCCTCCGTAAATTCCTATTTGTTTTGCATTTACACCATAATTTTTTACCAGATAATTTGCAGCATCCACATTATCGGTTAAATCTTTGCCGCCCATATGCCGGTAAATTCCTGTACGCCAATCGCGGCCATACCCTGCACTTCCGCGATAATCAATGTCAATAACATAATATCCGTTATCTGCCAGCATATTATGAAACATATATTCCCTGAAATAGCTGCTCCACCACTTATGTGCGTTTTGTAAATAGCCTGCTCCGTGAACAAAAACCACTGCCGGCATTCCCGGTTTTGCATTTTCGGGTTTATATAACCGACCATAAACCGTGGCTCCATCTCGTGCGGCAAATGTGATTATTTCCGGATCACGCCATGAATACGAATTAAATTCTTCACTCTGCGCTTTGTGTGTTATTTGCTCAGGCTTGCCTGTTGGTTTATTTTCTTGCAAATAAAGTTCCCATGGTTTGTTGGAATACGAATAAAGAATTGCAATTGTCTTTTCATCAGGAGAAATAGTAACCTGGTTAGCGCCCGTAAGAGTAGTAATTCTTTCCAACTTACTACCTGCGATGGATAGACGATAATATTGCTGTTCGCCCGGATTCACTTCATTGGTAGTAATATAAAAATATTTTTTATCATTGGAGAGTTGTGCATCCTGTACCTCAAATTTACCTGAAGTGTAAGTTTTCTTTTTGCCATCGGTAATGTTTACCGAGTACAAATGAGAATATCCCGTTACTTCAGATTGATACCAAAAATTATTTTCATCAATCCATCCTTCGTTGCGCATACCAGGGCCGCCGATCCACGCTTCATCGCGCTGATGATCTAATAATTTTAAATTATTTTTATCCCGGTTCCATAGTGCTAACCAGCGATCCTTGTGGTCTTGCGAACGAATATCCAGAACGAGATTATTTCCTGATGGCGACCATGATGCATTGGTATAAATAACCGGGCGTACCGCATTTAATTTTGTCAATTTTTCATATTCTTTTGGATAATCTTTTATATAATCCGGAATATCTTTTATACCTGATAATGAATCAGTTTTTACCTCATATAAGCTATCAGTTTTACAGTCGAGAATGAATAATTGTGAAGAGCCCTGCTCTTCGCCCACTTTTTCCCGGCCGGTAATATCTGTGGTATATCCTGATTCGGTTACATATTCCGGAACGATTGTTAATTTCCTTTTCGCAACAGGTTTGTACAACCTATAAGAGATAAATCTTCCATCTGAACTGATTGAAATACCCTGGGTTTTTTTATCATCAATGTATATTTTTTTCAGCTCGTTTTTAGGCAAACTGCTATCATAAATTTCTGATTGCCTTTTTTTATCTTTCCGCTCTTTTAGCACTTTTAAATATTGTAATTGATCATTCTTTAACCACTTTTCTTCATCGGAAAGTTTTTCTTTTTCTTTCTTATCTGTACCGGTTAAAAAATTGGTTAATTGGATAGTTTCCCCACTGGCAATATCCCATCCATATAAATTTTGATTGGAGGTATAAACAATTTTTTTATCATTAAAAGAAAATACCGGGTTAAATTCATTATTTACCGTTTTAGTAACGCGGTGAGTTTTACCTGATTTTATTTCTTTATAAAAAATATCGCCCTCTTTTGAATAAACGTAAGCAGATCTTTTTTGATTGTATTGAATACTGTTTGAGTTAACCACTTCTTGTTTTTGCTCTATACTTGCTTTTTGTGGAATTTTATTTTTAATGGAGATAAAGTATAGTGAATCTGATGGCGCTTGCTCAGGGTTCCAGTCAAAATAAAGTTTGTCCCCATCAGCATCCCAAAATGGATTTGCAGGTGAACTGCCAATCCATTTGGAATCACGCATAATTTTTTCGACGGTTAATTTTGCAGCTTTAGGCTGTGCGAATAAAATTGCAGGAAGCAGAAAAAACAGGAAAGTAGTTAATCTTAGCATTTGGAATTATTTATAAATAAAACGGAAAGTTGCAATTTTTTAATCTTTTACATTCGAAATTCCAGGCAAAAAAGTATCTGCTTTTATATTCTAAAATCTTAATAAAAAAGCTATGTTTGCCAGGGTAACAAAACCGTGTTTAGATATTTAATTTTTAACCTGGAATAAGAGCAGTAAACTATCATCAAAACTAATAACAAAACATAACTAAAATGAAAAAATTATCCTTAATTGCCATTTGCTTTTTCTTTTTTACTACGCTTATGGCACAGCCGCCGTCAGGCAATGCGAATGTAGGAGATGTTTACGGACAAAAAATTACTGCTGGTAAAACAATCAGTACAGAAAGTTTGTCTAAAAAATTAAATTCAGGTGCTTTGCAGACGAAGATCCAAGGAAAAGTTTTGGAAGTATGCCCAAATAAAGGATGTTGGATAAAGCTGCAATTAGATGATAATAGTGTAGCTATGGTAAAAATGAAAGATTATTCCTTTTTTGTTCCAACAGCATTGGAGGGAAAGAGAATAGTAGCTTTCGGCAAAGTGGAAATGGCTGTAACCTCTGTGAATGAATTGCGGCATTATGCACAAGATGCCAAAAAAACACAGGAAGAAATTGATGCCATTAATGCCCCAAAAAAGGAAATTAAAATTTTAGCCAACGGAATTGAAGTGATAAAGTAGCAGGATTTAATGCTGATTTTACTAAACTCCCTTCCCTTTCTCTTTTTAATGATAAAACTGTCCGGAAGGAATAGTAAAAAGCCTTCCCTGCTGAAAAGTATTAAATGCTGCATATTCTGTTGAATGAATACCAATCCAATTTTGATAGGCAGATAAATTTTGCGCAGCTCCAAAAATCCATTGATTATAAGCGGGGAATAATCCGAGCTCAAGCAATTGTTCCTGGAATTCAAACAATTTTAACGGAAATTTTTCTGCATAATCTTTATCCCAATCAAGAATAAAACGGGTTCTTATCATCGTAAGAGTTTCGGCGTTAATACCATTTTGTACCATACTATTTTGTTTGTTCATGGTAGTTAAGAAAGCTATCTCAAATTTGTTTTTGCCTTTAACATCCTGAACAAGATTTACCTCGGCGAAAAGCTTTTTGTAGCCATCTAATAATACACTTTTTATTTCTGCTGTCCGTGAAGTATTGGATTCTATATTAATAAAAATTTCCCCATAAATAAGGCTCCAAATTTTATCTTTGGTGAGAAAATAATATTTGGTGGCATTATAATAGTTGTTGCCAAAGGAAGGGTCTTCTTCAATGCCTTTTTCCCATATTTTAATAGCGGAATAGTTTTGCGTGCTCCAGAGTAATTCGCCATAATCGTTGTATAATGGGCCGCTCTTAGGAAAATTCTTTAATGCTTTTTTATATAATTTTTCTGCTTCTTTAGGCTGCCCCATTGCCTTGTAAATGATGCCCGCGATCTGAAAGCTCTGATCATCTGCATTGTCTTTTTCGAGAAACGGCTTTATCACATTGATCGCTTTGTCATTCTCTTTTTGATAATAATAATCAAACGCAAGGTCTTTTGCGATTTCAATATTGTTTGGCGCCTGATTGAGCGCTCTCAACAGAATTAAAGATGCGTTGGCATAATCGCCCTGACGCATAAACGATTTACCCGTTTCATGAAGTTTTTCTACGTCTTCCTGTTGGGCAAAAACGCAAAATGAAAAAACCAATAATGTAGCTGTAAGCAAGAACCTTTTCATCAGGTAAAGATAAAATACTTTCTTTCCCCAAATCTTTATAGAAAACAAAAAATTATTTTAAATATTAACTATAATTGTTTCGTTGTTGAATGGTTGAATTGTTGAATGACTGAACAGTTGAATTTTTGTATTGCTTGTCTTTTCATTGCTGACTGCTAACTGCCGGCCACCGGCCAGCCATTGTTAATTTCTTTTCTATCCAACTATTTTTATTAATTTGGGCACTTATTTTTATTAAATGCAGACTGCTTCTAAAAAGGTTATTAATGGATGGGCTATGTACGATTGGGCTAATTCAGTTTATAGCCTTGTAATTACTTCAACTATTTTTCCAGCCTATTATGAAAGTGTAACAAATAATAATGGAAGTAATGAAGTGGTTTTTCTCGGAAGAAAGTTCGTGAATTCTGCATTGTATAATTATGCATTGGGAGTGGCTTTTCTTATTGTTGCCGTGATGTCGCCAATGTTGTCGTCTATTGCAGATTACAAAGGCAGCAAGAAGTCTTTTCTTCGTTTTTTTTGTTTTCTTGGAAGCGTGTCGTGTAGCTTGCTTTTCTTTTTTAAAGGAACCGATACTCTTTGGATTGCGATAGTCTGCAGTATTATCGCTTGCATCGGGTTTTGGAGTAGCGTGGTTTTTTATAATTCGTATTTACCTGAAATAGCAGCTCCGGAAGACCGGGATAGAATAAGTGCAAAAGGGTTCGCAATGGGTTATATTGGCAGCATAATCCTGCAATTAGTATGCTTTGTTTTTGTTTTCAAACCTGAATGGTTTGGTATGCAAAATGATGCTACAATGCCTGCCCGTTTTTCATTTTTGTTGGTTGGCATATGGTGGTTTGGTTTCGCTCAATTTACACTTTTCAGATTGCCAAAAGGCACCGCAGCTGCTTATAGGCCCGAGTATAATGTTTTTACCAATGGATTTATCGAACTTAAAAAAGTATTTAACCAGTTAAAGCATCTGTTGATTTTAAAAAGATTTTTACTGGCGTTTTTCTTTTATAGCATGGGCGTGCAAACAATAATACTGGTAGCTGCACTCTTTGGAAGCAAGCAATTAAAATTGCCCACAGATAAGCTTATTA
>JBDTEK010000393.1:0-6292 GCA_039922575.1 Ginsengibacter sp. | reverse complement strand
TAGTGGAAAACCTCCAGGAACTTGAGGATGAAGGTGGGGAAATTTATGAAAGCCTTGAAGACATCTGGCCCGATTACCCAAGCCAGGAAGATTTTTTCTTTAATGAAGATGAATATTGATTAGGTCGTTGCATTGGTGGATTGTTGGATTGTTATCTTGTTGAAGAACTGGAGAATTGAGAGAATGTAAGGAGGAAGTAATCAGAAGATTTTAATTTACTTTTAAATAAAATAAAAATACTGCCCGGAAATGAGCAGTATTTTTTTTATTGAGTTAAACAACTAATTTATTTCACTTATTTTATTAAAACAATAAACACATTGCATCCTTCGATAATATAACAACTCAATACAACCATACAGCACAACCATATCATATAACATAACCTATCAACCATCACTTCTCCATTTGATCTATCACACTCTGCGTAACTCCTGTCATAGAAAATCCACCGTCGTGATATAGATTTTGCATGGTTACATATTTGGTGAGATCACTAAAAAGAGTAACTAAATAATTAGCACAATCTTCCCCGGTTGCATTTCCCAAAGGGCTCATTTGTTCGGCGTAATTCATAAATCCATCAAAACCCTTTACGCCGCTACCTGCTGTAGTTCGGGTAGGCGATTGAGAAACTGTATTTACCCTTACTTTATTCTTTAGAGCATAATGATAACCAAAACTACGCGCTATACTTTCGAGTAATGCCTTCGCATCTGCCATTTCACTATAATCGGGAAAAACACGCTGCGCTGCTATGTAAGTCAAAGCAACCACACTTCCCCATTCATTGATCGCATTAAGTTTCATAGCCGTGGCCAGCAACCGGTGTAAGCTGGTAGCTGAAATATCCAGTGTTTTTTGGTTGAAACCGTAATCAATATCTGTATATGGTTTTCCTTTTCGCATATTCACACTCATACCAACAGAGTGCAAAATAAAATCCAGTCCGCCGCCAAAATGTTCCTGTGATTTTGAAATCAAATTCTTCATGTCATCGTTGCTGGTAACGTCACAAGGAATTACAGGTGCATTTATTTTTTCAGCGAGCTTATTAATTTCACCCATCCGCATGGCAACAGGCGCATTGGTAAGTATTATTTCAGCGCCTTCCTCATTACAGCGCAAAGCGGTTTTCCATGCAATAGACCTCTCATCCAGAGCGCCAAAAATAATTCCCTTTTTCCCTTTCAATAAATTGTATGCCATAACTATATTTTTTAATTATTATTTCAATGTATAATTGATAACGAAACGATTACGCATCACCCGAACGAAATTCTTAAAGCCGGTTGAAATCACCAAACTCTAAATCATCTACATTTTTTAACCGTGCTTAAAAAACTAAACGTATCATCTCTCCAACATAAACTCTAATTCCCAATCATTTCCCTCGCATTTTCAAAGGCTGCTGCGGTAGGCCTTTTGCCGCTTAACATAGTAGCAATGTTAGTAATTCTTTCATCACTATTCAATACTTTAATAGAAGTAACTATTTTATCGTCTTTTATTTCTTTGTAAACAAAGAAATGTGTTTGCGCTTTCGCTGCTATCTGAGGCTGGTGGGTAATCGAAATTACCTGATGGGCAGCGGAAAGTTCTTTAATAATTATTCCTACCTGCCGCGCCGCCTCCCCACTTATTCCGGAATCAATTTCATCAAAAATTAAGGTAGGCAATTGAACACTTTTTGCTACTAAAGATTTGATAATAAGCATAATACGGCTCAGTTCTCCTCCACTCGCTACTTTGCGCAAGGGTTCAAAGAGTGATGAGCGATTTGCATTAAA
Source organism: Ginsengibacter sp. (assembly GCA_039922575.1). Classification (GTDB taxonomy): domain Bacteria; phylum Bacteroidota; class Bacteroidia; order Chitinophagales; family Chitinophagaceae; genus Ginsengibacter. The sequence goes on along the minus strand of JBDTEK010000393.1, from coordinate 4,502 downwards.
TAAAAACTCAACAGAGTCATTCCCAAATGCATTTAATTCTTCCAATTCTCTTATTTCGATTTTTATTTCTGCATTAGGCATACCCACCTGGTGAAGAAGCTTGTTTACTTTTTCGGTAAATGATTTGACTTCTTTTTTTCTTCTATCTGAAATAATTAAAGATAATTTAATCGCATCTTTATAAAAAACCTGCAATTCTATTTCAATCCTGTTAATCTCATCCACCATTCCGGTTACTTTTTCCAATTGCTTTTCAAGGTCATCTTTTATTTGGATCAACTGAGCAGTTGTAGATACATTGTGCTTTTTAAAAAGACTGTAACCTGAAGCCATCCTATCATTCAGCTCATTTATTTTCTTTGCATCATAAAATACTTTATCATTCAAACCTCCAATTTCACCGGAGATATCTTTCATTTCGATCGAAACAGATTGTAATCTTTCACTTATTAAATCAATTTCAGGATACACATTTTTTAGAGATTGCAATTTATTGATGATTGACTTTAATTGCTGTATAAGCGGCTCCTCGCTTCCTTCTAATTGAAAAAAAATTTCTGAAAGAATTGATTTAATATTTTCCGCATTGTTCATCACTTTTAACTCTGCCTCAATAAGTTCAATCTCATTTTCTGAAAAATTAACCTCAGCCAACTCATCAAATAAAAATTGATGGTAATCAAATTCTTTGTTTGCAGACGATTGTTCTGCTTTTAGCAAGTCAAGTTGTTTTAAAGCCGAGCGGTATTTTTTATAAACAGACCGGTATTCATCTATTAATTTAGTATTTCCGGCAAGGGCATCAATTACTTCACGCTGAAAGTCGTTATTATTCAATTCAAGTGTATCAAATTGCTGATGAAGATCTACCAGCAAAGACGACAATTGTTTCAACTGATTTAGTGTAACCGGTGAATCATTTATAAAAGCCCGCGATTTGCCATTGGGCGAAATTTCGCGGCGTATGAGGATTTCTTCTTCGTAGTCGAGATCATTCTTTTGTAAAAAGGATTTTACAGAAATATTTTTCGTTTTAAAACTACCTTCCACAAAACATTTCTTTCCCTTATCCATCAGAACAGTTGTATCGGCACGATCGCCAAGAATCAGGCTCAGTGCCCCCATTAATATACTCTTACCAGCCCCGGTTTCACCGGTAATAATATTTAAATCATTAGAAAAATTGATCTCGATAGAATCAATTATCGCGTAATTATGTATGTGTAACTGCTGAAGCATAAAAAAGGCAAATTACAATATTCTATGGTTTTTACATCCTGTAATAATATAAAGATGAACGATAAAGGAATATCATCAATATAGCGCATTAAAAAAGGCGCTTAAAAAGCGCCCCATAAAAAAAAAATTCGATACAATTATTTTATTTCTACTGAATCATTCAATTCATCGTCCACCAATATTCTTCCACAATTTTCGCAAACAATAATCTTTTTGCGCTGCTTGATCTCACTTTGTTTTTGAGGAGGGATAGCATTGTAGCATCCTCCGCATGAATCTCTTTCTACAGGTACTACAGCCAGTCCATTGCGATAATTCTTTCGTATTCTATCGTAACTTACAAGTAATCTTTCCTCCACACCTTCTCTAGCTGCATCTTCAAGTTTTTTATATTGCTTTTCCTCTTTCTCTGTCTCACCGATTATTTTTTCCAATTCACCTTTTTTCCCCTTTAAATTCGTTTCTTTTGTTGCAACCGCTTTTTTTGCCAATTCAAGTTGCTTTGCTTTTTCAGAAATATCTTCTGTTGCATCTTTAATATGCTTTTCGGCTAATTTAATTTCCAACGACTGCATTTCCATTTCTTTATTTATTGCTTCAAACTCGCGGTTGTTTTTTACATTTTCGCTTTGTTTTTCGTATTTCTTTACCAGTTCTGTAGAGTCCTTGATCAATGTCTTTTTATCTTCAATAAATTGTTGAATACCATTCATTTCTTCTTCAATCCGGTTTTCACGTGCGTTCAATCCCGCTATTTCATCTTCAAGATCACTTACTTCTATCGGTAATTCTCCTTTCAGAATTTGAATTCCATCTAATTTGCTGTCAACTTTCTGCAGCTTTACAAGAGACGATAATTTTTCTTCAACAGAATAATCTTTAACCTGTGCCATATATAATGTATGATTTTGTTTTATTTCAGATTCTTAATATCCCTGTTCAATTATAATAATTTACAGGATTGGTATTAATTTCTGTTTTTAGGACGGCAAAGTTAGGTAATTTTTGCTGTAAAAATTCAGTTAGCAGGTCTATTGTGTACTGTTCGCTTTCATAATGGCCTATATCTGCTAATAAAATCTTATTATCAGCATCAAAAAACTCATGATATTTTATGTCACCAGTTATGAAAACCTGTGCTCCTGCTGCAATTGCCTTAGGTAATAGAAATATACCGGCGCCACCACAAAGCGCTATTTTTTTAACTGATTTTTGTAATAGCGAGGTATGTTTTATTACAGATAATTTGAATTCTTCTTTTAATAACTTTAAAAGTTCCATGCCGGAAATTTCCCTTTTAAGCTCACCAACCAACCCACTTCCAATATCATCCCTAACATTATCCAAAGTACCTATATAATAGGCAACTTCTTCATAAGGATGCGCATTTCTTAGTTCTTTAATCAATTCATTTTGCAAAAAACCAGGGAACACAACCTCAATTCTGGTTTCATTTTCCAAATGCCTCTCACCAATTTTGCCCACAAAAGGGTGACTTCCCTCCTCAGCCTTGAAAGTTCCGGTTCCTTCTACATTAAAACTACATTCGCTATAATTTCCTATAGCCCCGGCTCCGGATTGAAACAATGCATTGCGGACTTTTTCGGCATCTTTATTTGGACAAAAAGTAACTAATTTTTTCAATGTTTCCTCTCTTGGCAAAAGCACTTTACAATTTTGAAGATTTAATTTTTCAGCTATTTTTTTATTCACTCCTCCGACCAGGTTATCCAGGTTTGTATGGATGGCATAAATAGCAACACCATTTTTTATTGAGGCAATAATTGTTCTTTCCACATAATTTTTGCCGGTCAGACTTTTTATTCCTCTGAAAATGACAGGATGATGAGCTACAATTAAATTGCAATTCTTTCTTATTGCTTCGGTTACCACATCCTCTGTCACATCAAGCGCTACAATAATACCTGAACATTCCAGTTCCCTATTTCCGGTTATCAATCCTGCATTATCATAACTTTCCTGCAAATAAAGTGGCGCCATATTCTCAAGGTAACCGGTAACTTCACTTATTTTCATTTGGCTTAATGGTTTAATGGTGTATCTGCTGGCTTTATTGCCTCGTCATATTTAAAACAACAGGATCACTTGAACCCCATGGCGCCAACTTTAAAACCGGCAAACTTTTGCTGGTGAACCTCCATTCCCTGCTCAAAAAAACAAATTCCAATGGAGGATTTGGCAAGGTGATAATTAATTTACTGTAATCATCATTACTGCTCCAGGTACCTTCATAACTCACATTATTCTTTGTGGCTTTTAAAGGCCCGTTATAAAAATCAGTCTTAAGAAGAACAAAAATATATCCGTTGTATTTTGAAGTAAGGTCAGTATTATTGTCAGTTGCGAGGCTAACTACAAAATTTTGATTGAGAATATTTTGTTCAAAATATTGTTCAAGTAAAGGATTGCCGCTACTTCCACTCTTCTTGCACGACAAAAATGAAACTGCAGAAAAAAATAACAAAAAAATAAATTTTTTCATTTTATATTTTTTCTTGAAAATAACAATAAAGCTTACTACAACCAAGAATTCTTTTTTTAAAAAATATTTCAACGGAAACTAAAAGTCAACTCAGTATGCTTAAAACAATTTATTAACTTTAGAATTGAAAAATTAATATGCATTTTATTTCCAGGCCCGCATTAGTTATTGTATCGCTTTTAACATATTTAGTAGGAAACTGTCAAATTTTTGGAGGTAATCCACCTTCAGAAAAGTGGAAACAAATTAATACTTCTGCAAGCCGGGTCATTTTTCCGCAAGGTCAGGATTCTGTTGCCAACAGAATCACCAACATCATCTCATTTATTAGAAAACCTACACAGGCAACTATTGGAAATAAATTTAAAAAAATAAATATTGTACTCCAAAATCAAACAACAATTACCAATGGTTATGTAGGTTTAGGACCTTTCAGAAGTGAATATTTTTTAACGCCTTCCCAAAACAGCTTTGACCTTGGAAGCCTTGTATGGCACGACCAGCTTACAATACACGAATACAGGCATGTAGAGCAATTTAATAATTTCAATGTAGGCCTTTCAAAAGTGATGCATGTATTATTTGGCGAAGAAGGACAAGCACTCGCGAATAATGCCGCAATTCCTAATTGGTTTTACGAAGGAGATGCGGTATATAATGAAACGAATTTAAGTAAGCAGGGACGCGGTACCCTTCCTTCATTTTTTAACAGCTACCGCTCACTTTGGAAAGAAGGAAAGAATTATTCCTGGATGAAATT
>JBDTEK010000392.1:0-19176 GCA_039922575.1 Ginsengibacter sp. | reverse complement strand
AATGGGCATGAAGAAAATTTACTGAATTCTGCTGAATCACGGTTTAAAGAAACAGATCTGAAAGATGCGGCGGCAAAAGCAGAGTACGATACTATTATGAATGTACTCAAGGAAGTGAATTTTAATAAAACCAAAGCTGCAGAAATATTGAAGATTGACAGGAAGACTTTATATAATAAAATCAAGATTTACGAGTCGCTTTAGCAAAAATTTAAAAGGCGTATATCTCGGGAGGTTTTAGAATAGTTTAGTTGGTTGCGATTAGTTAGAAAAGTTTAGAGAACGTGGAAAGATATATTGATTAAATCTTGTTTTTGTCAAAGTTATTTTTAAATGCCGGTAATTTACCGGCATTTTATTTAGATACAAAATTTGTCATTTTAAGGTTAAAAAAAGGAACCAATAAAAAAAGTTTATGACTGAGCAAAAAACTCCAATGACTACAATAAGTTCAATTTTGGAAAATTGCGCGTAAAAACAGGATAATGACTAATTTAACTCCTATACATTTCTGCAATTGATTCTTTATTTTTTGCCATAATTACTTTCCGTTTCAGGCTTTGTTTGGGAGTCATTTCGCCCGTTTCTATGCTCCATTCATTTGGCAGCAACTCAAATTTCTTTATTTGTTCCACATGGTTGAATTGTTGATTGTATTTTTCTATTTCTTTTTTATAAAGCGCATGTATCAGTGGATTAGAAACCATTTCACTTTTGCTTGTGCTTTCAATATTTTGTTGCTTACACCAGTTGATTAAATAACTGAAAGCGGGAATAATCAAGGCAGAGACAAATTTTTCTCCGGCGCCTATAACCATCAGGTTTTCTATAAATGGCGATTCTTTCATCTTATTTTCAATAGCCACCGGCGCTACATATTTACCTCCGCTTGTCTTAAACATTTCTTTTTTCCTATCAGTTATTTTAAGAAATTTTCCGTCCACAAGCATTCCTATATCACCGGTCTTAAACCATCCATTTTCGAAGGCATCTTCAGTAAGTTCGGGATTTTTAAAATATCCCATCATGATATTGGGGCCTTTGCATAATACTTCACCATCATCGGCAAATTTTACCTCTACATTATTGATTAAAGGGCCTACGGAACCGAACATTCTTCCTTCTTCTTCGTAACGGTTTACGCTTATTACCGGCGACGTTTCTGTAAGCCCATAACCTTCCATAACAGGTACGTCGGCAGCAGTGAATATACGTATGAGCCTTACCTGGCAAGCCGCGCCGCCACTCACAATACATTTAACCTCGCTTCCCAACGCTTCGCGCCATTTGTTAAAGATCAATTTATTAGCAAGTGAAAGTTGTGTTTTATAAAAAAATCCCTGGTTTTTGTTTATTTCAAATTTAGTAGCAAGACGGTGTGCCCAAAAAAACAATTTTCTTTTCACTCCCGTAAGTTCTTCTCCTTTCTGCATTATTTTTTCATATACTTTTTCTAATAAGCGTGGAACAGTAGTAAATATATGCGGCTTTACTTCTTTCAAATTTTCTCCTATAGTTTCCATGCTTTCTGCGAAAAAAATAGAGGTGCCTTTAAATAAATAAATGTAACTCACCATTCGCTCAAAAATATGATTCAGAGGCAAAAAGCTAAGCGCTTTCATATTTTCGCCAGGCGGAAAACAAGGCATGCTGTCCATTACATTACTGAGTATATTTTTGTGTGAAAGCATTACGCCTTTAGGCTTTCCGGTAGTGCCGGAAGTGTATATAATAGTAGCAAGATCTTCATATTTTATTTCGTTTGCTATGGATTCTACTTCTTTTTGATGTTGTTCATTACCGAGCGACAGAATTTCTTTCCAATGTTTTATTTCACTGTTTTTTTCAAAAGAATAAATATCTTTTAATTCCGGAAGGCTGCTTTTTACACTCATTACTTTTTCATACAGGTGACTGTCGTTTACAAAAATTATTTTCACTTTGGCATCCTTCAAAATGTATTCAAGCTCCGGTTCACCAATGGTTGGATAAAGAGGTGTAAGTACTGCGCCTATTCTTTGAACGGCAAGATCCAGCAATAACCATTCAGGGCGGTTTTTTGCTATTACGGCTATTTTATCTCTTCCTTCAGGAGTATTATCTCCTCTGCCAAAACCCATTTGTAGTAAGCCTGCGCTTAATTTTTTTACAATGTCTGCCACTTCAATGGTTGAATACTCTTTCCATTTGCCATCTTCTTTGCCGGCCATCATTGTTCGGTTGGGGGCATCTATTAAATGAATATTGAGGCAATCAAATAAGCGATTAGGTTGTGTCATAACAGCAATGGTTTAAAGAAAAAAATGATTAATTCAGGTTCCTCTACAGAAATCCTAAATTAAACAATAACCATTACATACAGCACGATTTTTTGATTGATTGTAAAAACTGATTTTATTGCTCGTTTAGTAACCTGGTTACGATATCATTAAAGTCTTTTTTAAATATAGTATAGTGCGCACCTGTAGCCGGCCCGTCAAATCCGCTGTGTATCTTACTGATGTTTCCTTTTTTATCAATAAAAAGTGTGGTAGGGAATGCCTTTATTTTATCAATTTGTGGTAAAGTTTTTTTGGTCAATAAGGTATCTGAAACTGCCACTCCGGTAATAAGAATCGGATACTTTATATCGAATCGTTTTTTAAAAGGCTGAAGTGCTTTCACAGAAGCATTAAAATCCGTATTTCGTTCGTAAGCAAGGCCTAAAAATTCAACTCCTTTATCGTGGTAAAACTGATAATTATCGCTGATAAATTTTGTTTCATCCATACAGTTGGGGCACCATGAGCCCAGGATTTGTATCACCACCACTTTGTTTTTAAACTGTTTGTCATTGATTGAAATAGGGTTTCCATTTAGATCAGGGAAAGTGAAATCTAATTTTCCTGCGGCTGGTTTTACATGAGTTTCAGAGGACGCATCAGGCAAAGCCGCTTTACTATCTTTTTCAGCGGTCCATGTTTCGTGCTCCTGCTTGCCAGAATATAAGCTGCCACCTGATATTTTATTTGTATTATCAATTTTAGCGGTAAACAACATTGCGTGTGCGCCGTCAAACCCTGAGAGATAGAGACTGTCGCCGCTTACCACTCCTTCAAGAAAACGATAATCACCTGAAGGATTCAGGAAAGTTCCTGTAAAATGATTGCCTTTTTGGTTGAATTCTCCCACTGACTTGGACACTTTATTGTTATGATTAACGAAATGAACTGCCCATCTGCCGGAGATATTAAATAAGGGTGAATGGATTGCCGGAAAGCGTTTCGTTTCATTAAAGGTTGCAGTGAAAGGCATCGTTTGTATCCTGCTTCCATACTTTTTCACCCATTCGCCTATAAGATTTCCATTGGCATTTATTCTTGCTTCGAAACCAGATTCAAAGAAGGGAAGTTCAATAAATACTGAATCGTTCTTTTTTATAATACTATCTACCAGTAGTCTTTCGCTGCCATTTATTATATACATTATTTGCTTGCCGGAACTGTCTTTTATTAACGAATTAAAAACAATCCCTTTCCCATCGGCGCGATGAATTGTAAACTTGTAATTTCCATTTCTTAATACCGGCGCTTTGTCTGCTGCTTTTATTTGGAATGATATCGCAAATGCTGCACAAAAAACAAGTACATATTTGGATATTAATAGAGTCCTTTTTTTCATTATTTTTTTATTAAAGTTAAGCCATTTATTTTTTTGGTTTGTAGCGGGAAAGAGTTGCCGACCTTAATTCTAATCCCTTCCTCCGGGGTCGGCAATCTTTCTTCGCGCCGTTAGTTCACATCAAACCAAAGTTTAGTTGTTAACAAATCCGGACCCTGATCTGCAACCGCTGATTTATAATTTTGTCCGTTTAATGATTGCTCGGTACCCGGGTAAATAAAACGAAGAGGAATTTCTCCATTTAACACACCCGCGACAGCTGGTTGTAATTGTGGATAATCTAATCTGCGCCACTCCGCAAACGCCTCCAGGCCTTCGCCATACAATGCGATCCACTTTTGTTCGCCAATTGATTTTTTGAAATTGGCGGCATCATATTGAACTGCGGGTTGTGCAAGATAAATTGCAGTTTGCGCATCTGAGATATTATATTGGTTTAATGATGCCTTAATAGCCTGTGAATATAAATCTGCAGCATCTTCATTCGTAAAACCTCTGGCTGCTGCTTCAGCCCGGTCAAACAGAAGTTCTGAATAGCTAAAAATGACGGCAGGTGCCTGTGGCTGCTTGAAATAATCCCCGGGTTTGGATGTTTTTGAAAAACCAAGATTACTGGCGTCAGATGTAGTTAAACCATTTGGTACACCCACATATTGCTGTGGAGTAGCCGTTTCTGTTTTGCTGGCATATATGGGCAAACGTGGATCATTTAACTGGAATAATTTGTCAACTATTGTTTTGCTGATACGGTAGTCATTCCTGGTTTCAAAGAGTGCACTTACCGGATTTTGCTGAGGCGATGAAAGATAATTTAATTGCGCGTTATCAGCATTACTGCTGATGAATGGATCACCTTCATTTTTCAATTCGTTTAAAACCTGTTGTGCTTTTTCGGGTTCACGATCCGCTATTCTCAGTGCAATACGCAGCCTGAGTGAATTGGCCAGTTTTTTCCATTGCGAAATGTTTCCATTGTAAATAACATCACCAGCAATTGGCTTTGCAGCAGGGTCGAAGCTGAGTTTTGCATTTTTCAAATCTTCCAACAATCCAAAATAAACATCTTTTTGCAGGTCAAATTTCGGCGTAATAAATGAATCAATATTTCCTGCCTGTTTGTAAGGAATATCACCGTAGGCATCTGTAAGAAGAAGAAAGACCCAGGAGCGTAAAACCAGTCCAACGCCTTTGTAATTTGGATTATTAAGAGAAGTACTTAGATTAATTACCTTGTTAAGTCCCGTAATACTTTTGGAAAGCCCTATGGACCAAAGGCTGGTAAAACTACTGTTGGAAAAAATATACCTGTCTTGTTCAGTGTATTGAATTTTTGCCCAATGCTGCACGAAAAGTAAACTTGAATTCATGTTGTTGTCTACACCCCAGTAAGTATCCGCGGTGGTTTTAATAGCCGCTGTTAAGAGATAATCCGGTTGCGCGTTTTCTGTTGCATTTGGATTGATATTGATTTTGTTGAGCTCTTTTGCGCAAGACGAAATCATGAATATTAAAGCAACAAGTATATATAATTTATTTTTTTTCATAACTAAAAAGTGTTTAAAATTTAAGGGTAATATTGATCCCGTAGGTGCGTGAAGTAGGTATTGATAAGCTTTCCAGCCCTTGGGCATTGCCGGTATTAAAAGCGGTTTCAGGATCTATGTCCGGAACGTTTTTGTGAATGATTAAAAGATTGCGGCCAAAAAATGATACAGAAGCACTTACCAATCCCAAACTGCGAATCCATTGTTTTGGTAAATTGTATCCAAATATTATTTCCCGCAGTTTTACATACGATGCATCAAAAATGTTAGCTTCATCTATCCTGCGGAAAGATTTGTAATAGGTCTGTGCTGGCAACACTTTATTATTCTCTTTGCCATCTGCTGTTACTCCATTAAAAATTAATCCATCATTATGAACAACTTCTCCATTTGGAGTAGCTGTGCCTTTAGATAGTAGTACCGTTCCATTTGTTTTTAAATCAGCCGGATAATAGTAAGCAAGGCCGCCAAATTCTGCACCTCTTCCAGGAAGAGTAGAAGCAAGTACACCTGTATAGGTGCCCGTTGCATAAGTGCCGTTATAAATAGAACCCCCTATGCTGGCATCTATTAATACACTCAAATTAAATCCTTTGTAGCTGAATGAGTTTGTTATGCCGCCAATCCAATCAGGTGTATATTTCCCTAATACTTTTTTATTAGGATCCGTTAGCGGCGCGCCACTTGCATCCACTATAATTTTTCCTGAGGCATCTCTTAAAAATCCATTGCCGAATAATGTTCCATAAGGCTGGCCCACAGAGGCTATTACCTGTGCTGAATTGGATCCTATAATATAATTTTTCAATAATCCTTCTTTATCCAGTTCAATTACCTCGCTGCGATTTGCCGCATAATTCAAATTGATATCCCAGCTAAATTTACTTTTTACCGGTGAAATCCCTAATTGAATTTCTACACCTTTATTATTGATCTTTCCGGCATTTAATAGCTTTGATCCAAATCCGGTAGCAGGACTTACATCAACCGCTAAAATCTGATCGTAACTATTAGTATTATATGCGCTAAAATCTAAACGAACCCTCCTGTTTAAGAGTTCCAATTCCGCGCCGAACTCAGTAGAATTAGTCGTTTCCGGTTTCAGGTTTTTGTTTAAATCTATATTAGATGGACTTAGTTGAGGGCTTGAACCAAATGGTGCACTAAATAAATAGGTATTCACTAATTGATACGGATCTGCTTCCTTTCCTACTTTTGACCAACCGCCGCGTATTTTTGCATAGTTTAAAAAATCGCTTTTAATATGGAGTGCCTCTGTTAATATAAGGCTGCCATTAAAAGATGAATAAAAAAATGAACGGTTTTTTTCAGGTAAAGTAGATGACCAGTCGTTGCGTGCGGTAATATTTACAAAAGCATAATTCTTGAATCCTATCTGGCCCGAGCCGAAGGCACTGTATGTTTTTAATTCACTGAAATAATTGGAAGATTGAAGCGGGTCTCTTGAATTGTTCAAAGAATACAATCCTGCTACAGCTAATTTTGGCGCGATCTGATCGTTTTCTTCAAAAGATTTTGAACGGATATTACCACCTGCTAATACTGTTAGATTAAAATTGTTGAAAATATTCCTAGTGTAATTCAATGTAGCTTCGGTGTTATTTTCATTTACAGTAAAAGCGTCTTCTTCGTATGAGCCGAATGGTGTGCCATTAGTACCATAAGCTATTTTTAATTTTCTTCTATCGTTGTAATAATCATTTCCTGAGTGAAAGTTTAAATTTATTTCATCAGAAATTTTATAATTAAATCCAACACTTCCAATGAGCCGGCTACGATTTTGCTGCACCGTGTTCTGATAAGCTACAAAATATGGGTTGCTGTAATAACTGTTATTCCAATTAAAAGTATTTCCATTTCCATCGAGGTAATTTCTTAATTGATTTATATCTACCTGCCTCCCAAACCATGTAAATTGGAGCATGGTGCTGGTAGATCTTTTACCGCCTGAACCGGGAATATTATTTGCGGCATTTTTAAAATAATTAGCATCTACTGTGAAACTTAATTTTGGGGTTAACCGGAGTGTTGTGTTTAGAGAAACGCTATTTTTTCCCTGCTCTGAATTCGGAATCACACCTTGTTGTTTGAAGTTATTATAAGAAAGCCTGTAATCAAATTTTTCGGTAGCGTCAGCAATGGAGATTCCATTATTAATAAGATTGCCTGTTCTGAAAAAATCGCGCACATTATTTGGATGAGCTATAAATGGCACGGCCACGCCTTTTGAATAAAATTGAGGTATCAATCTTCCGTCCAGCCGTGGACCCCAGCTTTCGTCTGTGCCATCATTTATGCCACCTCCTTTTCCATCTACATAACTGAACTTACCATCTGAGCCTTGCCCGAATGTATTTTGATAAGAAGGAAGTGTAAGTAAGTTCTCAAATGCAAGGTTAGAGTTGAGTGTGATGCCGAGGCCTTGTTTTGATTTTCCTGTTTTTGTTTTGATTAAAATGACTCCGGCTGCTGCCCGTGACCCGTATAGTGCTGCTGCATTAGGACCTTTAAGAACACTAATTGATTCTATATCATCAGCATTAATATCTGAGATAGCATTGGCAAAATCCCGTGATCCTCCTGCGCCCAATTGTGAATTATCTACCGGTATCCCATTTACTACAAACAGCGGTTGATTATTCCCTGAAATGGAAGTTTCGCCTCTTATTATTATTCTTGATGAACCCATATCTCCCTGGCTATTTGTAATCCTTACGCCTGCTACTTTACCTGATAACGCGTTAATAAGATTAGGCTCTTTTGCTTCAGCTATATCTTTGGTTTGTAATTGTTGCACAGCATAACCAAGCGATTTTTTTTGCCTTGAAATGCCAAGAGCCGTTACTACTACTTCCTCTAATTTATTGTTATCCTGGTCTAATGAAATCTGCAAATTTGTTTGCGAAGATTCAACAACCACCTCACGTGGTTGATATCCAACAAATGAGAAAATGAGGGTGCTTTTGTTCTCAGCACTTATTTGAAAGTGCCCCTTTTCGTCTGTAAGTGTTTGATTACGGCCATTTTTAACCGCTATTGATGTATTAGGTAAAGGCAGGCTCGTAATTTTTGAGCTCACATCCCCTTCTATGTGAACTGTTTGAGCCTGTAAAGATTGCACAAGCAGGATTAAAATCAATCCTGCGAAAGCTTTAAAATTTCTATTCATAGTAAATTAATTTGTTTTTAAAAAAAGATTGAAGATGATTTTGCATTTTAAAAGTCAAAACAGTAGCAGGCTCAGCAGTGTAAATATTATACACGTGTAGGCATCACCGTTAGTAATGTAAAACGCAATTGAAAAAAGAAGTGGGTGGAGAGTTATTTACAACAGCAGCAGCAACAATCATCATTGATATTGCAACGGCGGATACTAAAGCAGTAAAAAGTGTTAGAAGCAGGAATCATAACATTAGTATAGGAGATTCCTTTTACTTGTTTCATTTCTTAAAAATTTTAAAACGGTTTATTTCAACTACTTATCAAAAACGTGCAGCAAGTGTTTTAAATTAAAAAACACTCCAGACAAATCAGAAGTGCTTTAATTAATTTATAACCGGTAGTTGTAAATTTTGCGTCTGACTTATCTCCCCCGGTTTTTTGGCGGGGATGGAATTGGCACCATTTCTACATTGATTGCTTAGACGGTTGCCAAGGCTTCATTGGGCCATTACCCTCTGCCTTTCTTGATAAGTAATTTTTAATTACGAGTGCAAGATTAGAACATTTTTATTATCCTACCAAATCTATAGACTAAACTTTTCAAAGTTTAGAATTCGGATAATAATTCCGTATAAAATTATTTCTCAAATAAAAAAAGGTTGATTTTGGAGTTCCTTTTTTATTTTTTTCTATTAAGGAATGTAATACCAATTATTTATTCATTGAAATAACCTATTACCTTTTAATTGACTACTTATTCTCTACAGGCAAATTTTTTAGTTCTCCCTATTTTTGCGAATGGTAAAAAATTTATTATTTTGAGCTTTAGTGAAATTTTACTGCTTATAAAGTCTGAATTTCGCAGGGCTTATAAAAGTAATTAAATTTTAACCAGAATACCGAAGCTGATCAGTTTTAAACAACCTTTAATGAAGGCTTAATAACAGGTAAAGATTTTAAAGATGAAAATTGTAGTATTAGATGGATATACGATAAACCCGGGAGATATTAACTGGGATGGATTAAAGCAATTAGGTGATGTAACCATATATGACCGTACGCCCACAGATAAAATAATTGAACGTGCTGCAGGTGCACAAATAATATTTACAAATAAAACACCAATAGGAGAGGAAGCTTTGAATAATCTTTCTTCTTTAAAATACATTGGTGTAATTGCTACAGGCTATAATATTATCAATATTGAAATAGCCAAAGAAAAAGGAATAACAGTAACTAATGTACCCACTTATGGCACGGGTTCAGTTGTTCAGTCCGCCTTTGCATTGTTACTGGAGCTTTGTCATCATGCTCAGCGTCATAGCGATTCTGTAATGGAAGGAAAATGGTCGCAATCTTCTGATTTTTGTTTTTGGGATTATCCTTTAATCGAACTTGCAGACAAGACAATGGGAATTATTGGTTTTGGAAATATAGGCAAAAAGATGGCAGAAGTAGCAACTGCTTTTGGAATGAACCTAATTGGAAACAGTGGCCATCAAAGTGACCAGTCGCACCGGAATAATTTCAAGTGGGCTTCCTTGCCGGAACTTTTAAATAAATCTGATGTTGTAAGCATTCATTGCCCATTACTTCCCCAAACAAAAGGGCTCATCAATAAAGAAACTTTAAAATTGATGAAGAGATCTGCCTTTCTCATAAATACTTCAAGGGGACAGATTATAGTAGAGCAAGACCTTGCTGATGCCTTGAATAACGAGGTGATTGCCGGAGCCGGGCTTGATGTGTTATCGGTTGAGCCGCCATTAAAAGACAATCCGCTTTTCCATGCGAATAATTGTATTATTACGCCACATATTGCCTGGGCCACAAAGGAAGCGAGAAGCCGCCTGATGAATATGGCTGTCAACAACCTGTCGGCTTTTATTGCGGGTGAACCTGTAAATGTTGTGAATAAGTGAATTTATTTTCAAACGAATTTTTTATATTCATTTTATGCAATCCACAGGAAGCAGGTAGAATGATAAACTTTTGATCATAAAAAATAATGCATATTCTCATTTCTCCCAATGCTTTTAAAAATAGTTTGAACGCCGAAGAAGCAGCGTGCGCTATTAAAGAGGGCTTTTTGCAAAGCAATCTTTTGTGTACCTGTGAATGCTTCCCGATCGGTGATGGCGGAGACGGTACTGGTGATCTTATCGTCAAAAAATTTCAAGGCATTTCAATAGTTACGGAGGTTCATGATCCTTTAGGAAGGAGTGTTCAGGCTACTTTTGGCCTAATAGATTCGGATAAAACTGCTATCATAGAAATGGCGAATGCGTCAGGGTTGCGATTGTTACAACATTCTGAGCGGGATCCTTTACATTCCACTTCATTTGGAACAGGAGAACAAATCAGGATTGCACTTGACAAAGGAGTAACTAAAATTATTATAGGGATGGGTGGCTCTGCTACAGTTGATGGCGGAACAGGAATATTACAAGCCCTTGGTGTTCGCTTTTTAAACTCATTAGAAGAAGAGCTGGCCGGGCTTCCTGAGACGCTGGCACAACTGTCGCATATTGATACTTCAATGATTGATAGAAGGATTTTTAATTGTGAGATAATTGTTCTTTGTGATGTACATAATTTACTTCTCGGAGAGGAGGGATCTGCTGCTGTTTATGGTCCGCAGAAAGGCGCTTCACCGGATGTGGTTATTAAGTTAGAATCATCTCTTAAACAATTTGCAAAAGTAATTTTCCAACAAACAGGTAGAGATATTTCTATTATTAAATATGGAGGCACAGCAGGGGGAGCAGCCGCTGGTTTGTATGCTTTCCTGAATGCGAAATTGGTGAATGGAATCAGTTATTTCCTTCAACTAACAGGTTTTGAAAAAGCGCTGGAAAAAACTAATCTTGTTGTTACAGGCGAGGGAAGTATTGATGAGCAAACCTTGCAGGGAAAAGGACCGTTTGGAGTTGCTTTTCAGGCAAAATTAAAAGGCCTTCCGGTGATTGCTTTAGCAGGAAAAGTTCCTCCTGCAAAAAGTATCAATTTGCAAAAATATTTTGATGTTTTATTGCCCATAGGCAATGAGCCCCTTGATATGAAGACCGCTTTGGCATCCACTGCAACAAATCTAAAACGGACTTCAAAGGAAATTGGTAATTTATTGTCCTTGTTGAAACAGGGAGAGTGAGGGTGCAATTCAAAATATCGCTTCGTATTAAAGGTTGCCAACCTTGGAAAAAGTGTTTGTAAATGTAGGAATGAAGTTTTTAAGGTAGGCAACCTTTGCGGCATTTATACATACACCATTATCAACCGCTTAGTATTTACTTTTTGTTGCACCTCAGTGAAGAGAATTTTGAATTGAACCGTAATTGAACTTTCCGTTTTTTTAATTTTTAATCAATTGTTTTAACCGATTTCAATAGCTTAGGTCAATCATATTAGAACCGGTCATTCCTTATTTCATATGATCTTATTAACCTGCTTCTTCCAGGAGCAATTTTCAATAAATGAAAATGCGTCTTATTTAAATCTTTCAAGTATTTTTAATGATCATTTTTTAAGACTAATTCAGCAACAAATACAGCCAACCTTAGTAGAAACCATGATTTGTATTACATTCCACCTTATTATCTTAAATTATCTATAAAATATAATGTATGAAAATTGAATAAAACAACTTGTACACTCATTTTATTTTTACATCCTCTTACATCGGGCAGCCGCATTCAAAGATGTCATTTGCTGAAGAATAGGAGAAATTTATCAAATTCTACCAAAAAACTTTGGAAAAAATAAGGTAATAAGGTAGACTTCTTTTTGAAGAAACAATGCTACTAAGGTTAAAGCAGACATTTCAATCATTAGAAAGAAATTCGTTGATTAATTAAATTTATTTCAACCGCCTGGTGTATGCTGCTTTTCCTGCGCCTCAGTGCAGAGAATTTTGTAATGCACCCGGAGAATGATTATAATTTCTTGATTTACTTTTTGAAAAAGATAATTGTGTAAGTATAGGATTAATTTCCTTATTTAAACAGGAGTAGATGGTACGATTCTTTTGCGATTTGTATCACCCTAAAAGTTCAATGAAATTTTATTTCAATTGTTTTCTATTTTAAGTCGAATAAAAGAATATCATTGTTGCCCGATGAAAAGATTTCTAAATTTACAAATCCCTTTCTGACAGAGGTTTTAAGCCCCTCTCAGTGAGGAGAGGGGCTGGAGTGAGGCGATATAGCCTGGTAAAGGTTTCAGCAATTTGTTGGATAAAATAAAAAAATATGAATAGACCCGATAGTATAATTTTTGATATGGATGGCACCTTATGGGATGCTGTGGATACTTATGTCGCCTCGTGGAATGAAGGTTTTAGATTGGAAAATATGGATCGCAGAATCAGTCGTAAGGATATTGATTATATGATGGGCTGGGAGAAAAGAAAAGTGCTTAGCCAAATGCTTCCTGAGTATGATGAAGAAACACAGGAAAAAGCCTATGAAACAATAAATAGAGTACGAGGTGAACTGGTTTCAAAACTGGGAGGCACTTTATATCCCGGAGTAAAAGAAGGGCTGAGTAAATTATCGAAAAAATATAAGTTGTTCATTGTAAGTAATTGCCCTAAAAATCTGATTGTTCTATTTATGAAATGGGCTGATATTACTCATCTTATTAAGGATGAGATGGCTTTTGGAATCAATTCGATGCCAAAACATCATAATATCAAACTCATTATTGAGAAACATAATCTGCGAAATCCAATATATGTTGGAGACACAGAAACTGATAGTATCGAAAGCCGGAAAGCAGGTTTGCCTTTTGTATTTATAGCAGGCGGCTTCGGCAACACTATTGATTACGATCTCAGATTTGATAATTTTTTTGACTTCACGGATTATTTTATGAAAAGGTAGCAAGGCAACGACATTGAGCCTTTTATTGGTTCTTTAAAGTAAAACGCGGAGAGCAAAATGTATTTATTTTGGGAAATCTTTCCTTCCACTCCGTTTTTCTTTTTGTTTTTATTACCGCGCTTCGTATATTACATGTATGCCTCCGTTGCCACGAAATATTTTGAATAATTTTCAATTTCTGAAGCGTTTGTTTTTAATCGCTTTGGTTTTTATTTTGATTCCCATTATTTTACCTGCGCAAACGGTGGTGTCAATTACAGTCAATGAAGGCATAAATCCTGCAAGCGCGGAGTTTATTCACCAGGCTATAATACAAGCGCAAAAGGAAAATGCAGAATGTCTTGTTATCAATTTAAATACTCCCGGTGGACTACTAACGTCTACACGCGAAATTGTGACTAACATAATGCAATCGCAAGTGCCGGTAATAGTATATGTTTCTCCCTCCGGTGCTCATGCAGGTTCTGCGGGTGTATTTATCACCATGGCGGCTAATATAGCGGCGATGGCTCCCGGAACCAATATTGGCGCGGCTCACCCGGTTTCTTTACAAGGGAAATCAGATGCGGTAATGAATGAAAAAGGTACTAATGATGCGGCTGCTTTTTTGAGAACTATCGCCGAAAAAAGAAATAGAAATATTCTCTGGGCCGAAGATGCTGTGCGCAATAGCGTAGCAATTACCGAACGGGAAGCGCTGGAAAAGAATGTGATCAACGTGATAGCAATTGATGAAAAAGATTTATTGACCCAGGTAGATGGTAAGCAGGTGATATTAAATAGTGGAACTAAAGTACTTCAAACCAAAAATGCGGTAGTTCAAAATTTTGAAATGGGATTTTTTCAGAAAGTATTGAGCAGAATAAGTGATCCCAACATTGCTTACATGATGATGATGTTGGGCTTTTTTGGATTGATTTTCGAGCTATTTAGCCCCGGAGCTATTTTCCCGGGAGTGGCAGGAGTTATCTTCTTAATTCTTGCATTTTATTCTATGAGTTCAATGCCTGTAAATTACGCTGGCATTGCATTAATTATTTTTGGTATCGTACTTTTTCTGCTGGAAATAAAAATTATAAGTCATGGAATTTTGGCAATTGGCGGTACTGTTTCTGTTTTGCTGGGTTCTATGATCTTATTCAGAAGCAGCCCTACAGAAAATTTTGTTGCTTTATCGTGGAGTGTCATATTTTCGGTAACTGCGGTTTCCGCACTGTTTTTTCTTTTTATAATTACTATGGGTTTGAGGGCTCAACGTTTAAAACCTGTTTCTGGCGGGGATGCAATGATAGGTAAAACGGCCGAAACCGTTGAGGAGTTAAATCCTTCAGGCCATGTGAACATTGTAGGTGAGACCTGGAATGCCATGTCACTTTCAGGAAAGATTAATGAAAATGAAAAAGTAATCGTAAAAGAAATAAAAGGCCTTACTTTATATGTAGAACCAATAGGTGGTATGGCTTTAAGAATTGAAAAATAATTTTTCTTATCAATATAAATAAAATAAACCAACCATCATGATGCAGCAGTTTCCTTTAGCGATTGTAATAATAATTGTATTTGTTCTTTATATTCTGGCCAGCGCGGTGCGTATATTACGGGAATATGAAAGGGGTGTTATATTTCGTTTGGGCCGCGTGCTCGATAACGGAGCCAAAGGCCCCGGGCTTATTCTTTTGATTCCTATAATAGATAAAATGGTAAAAGTGAGCTTGCGCATAGTAGTAATGGATGTGCCACCACAGGATGTAATAACCCAGGATAACGTTTCTATAAAAGTAAACGCCGTTATTTATTTCAGAGTTATTGATCCTCAGAAAGCCATCATAGAAATTGAAAATTATTTAGTGGGTACTTCACAGCTTTCTCAAACCACTTTAAGAAGCGTTTTAGGCCAATCGGAATTGGATGAATTACTTTCTCAGAGAGAAAAAATAAATATACGGCTGCAACACATTATTGACGAACAAACTGAGCCCTGGGGTGTGAAAGTAACGCATGTGGAAGTAAAACAAATTGATCTTCCACAGGAAATGCAGCGTGCAATGGCCAAGCAGGCAGAAGCGGAAAGAGAACGCAGGGCTAAGGTGATTGCTGCAGAAGGTGAATTCCAGGCTTCACAAAGGCTTAGCGATGCGGCAAAAATTTTGGAAGAACAGCCAAGTGCATTAACCTTACGTTATCTGCAGACTTTGCGTGAAATAGCTACTGAAAATAATTCAACGACTATTTTCCCTATCCCACTCGATTTTTTCAAACCTTTCTTGAAAAACCTTGAAGGTGGCTCATCGGATAAAGCAAAACCGCCTTTTCCAGCACCGGTTTTTACAGAAAATAAATAAATAATTTAATATTAACAGCATTATTCAAAACTTGCCGGCCTTAAAAAGTTGGCAGTTTTTTTTACTTTCAGGCCCTTTAATTTTTTAAAAATGCCTTTCAGAGAAAGGAATGAAATTTGTAATACCGAGTGAGGTAATATTTAGCTTATATCTTTTCTACCGATATAATACCGTCTAATATCCTCAATTGGTTTTTCAGCCTAAATTGTATCACGATGTTATTAAGTCATTTATAAAATATTTATTTTAATGGAAAATATTGAAATAGGAAATCTGAAGTATGAGGATTATCAACAGCTTTTATCTGCAATGAAAGCTTCTTATCCGCTTTGGAGCGGCAATTACTGGAGCCTTCAAAGTATTGAAAAACTGATCAATAAGTTTCCCGAAGGGCAAATTGTAATAAAAGCCGATGGTAAAGTGGTTGGCTGCACTCTTTCCATCATTGTAAATTATAGTCGTTTTGGCGACAGCCATACTTACCGCCAGATAACCGGTAATTATACTTTTGATACACACGATCCTGAAGATGGAGACGTGCTTTATGGTATTGAAATATTTATTCACCCTGATTATCGTGGTTTAAGATTAGGACGCAGGCTGTATGATGCACGAAAAGAATTGTGTGAACAGTTAAATCTAAGGGCCATTGTTTTTGGTGGAAGAATTCCTGAATACCACAAATACGCCGATACGCTTACTCCAAAAGAATTCATTCAAAAAGTGAGGAATAAAGAAATTTATGACCCGGTACTTTCATTCCAGTTATCCAATGATTTTCATGTAAAAAAAGTATTGAAAAATTATATGCCTGAGGATATCCAGAGCAAAGAATTTGCGACATTGCTTCAGTGGGATAATATTTATTACTCCAGTGAAACCAGAAAGCAATTTAACGTAAAAAGTTATGTTCGCCTGGGGTTAATTCAATGGCAAATGCGGTCTTACACAAGCATGGATGAAATGTTTACCCAGGTTGAATTTTTCATAGATTCCATAGCCGCGTATAAAAGTGATTTCGCATTGTTGCCTGAACTTTTTAATGGCCCTTTGCTTGCGGAATTTAATGACATGAGCGAAGCCGAAGCAATGCGCGCTTTGGCACAATATACACCCGAGTTTAAAAGAAGATTTAGGGAACTTGCTATTAAATACAATGTGAATATCATTACCGGAAGTGTGCCTAGCCTTGAAAACGATTCGCTTAAAAATATTGGTTATTTATGCCATCGTAATGGAAATGTAGAGCAATATGAGAAAATACACATCACGCCTGACGAAGCAAAATTTTGGGGCATACGAGGCGGCAATACTTTAAAAGTGTACGACACAGATGCCGGTAAAATAGGTATCCTTATTTGTTATGATGTGGAGTTTCCGGAGTTGCCAAGATTGCTGGCGGAACAGGGAATGCAAATCTTATTCGTTCCGTTTTTGACTGATACTCAAAATTCGTATAACCGTGTCCGTTACTGTTCCCAGGCGCGCGCAATAGAAAATGAATGTTTTGTTGCAATTACCGGTTGCATAGGCAATTTACCCAAAGTAGAAAATATGGATATTCAATATTCTCAATCAGCGGTTTTTACTCCCTGCGATTTTGCTTTTCCATCAAATGGAATAAAGAGTGAGGCAACTGCAAATACCGAAATGGTACTGATTGCAGATGTTGATCTTTCTTTACTAGATGAATTACATGCCCATGGAAGTGTGCGTAATTTAAAGGATAGAAGGACTGATTTTTATGAGTTGACTTTGAAGGGGCAGCCATCAATTTGATCCGGAACCAAGATTATGAATTAGGGACCAAGAACTATGAATCAAGAACTATGAACCATGAGTCAAGAACTAAGAACGATCAACCAGGGACTAAATAATTAGCCTGACCCCGCCAAGATCAGAAAGGCGATGAGGAAAATGATCGCTCGGAGATCCGATGAACATAAAGTTGTGAGGAATGTTCCATTCTTTACTTAACCTGTCAATTACCTCAGGCCCAAATACTCCCGGAATCTGAATGTATTCAATTTTAATGTCAGGGTATGCTCTGTCCAATGCCTCAAAATCCCGGACAAAAGTTTCATTTAATTGTTCTTCCTTTTGTAAAATGGTAACAATTTTTAGTTTTTGGGTTATCTCATTTTCTTTCACATAAATTATTACTTCATTAAGAATAGCAATATTATCTCCTTTGGTAAAATATACAAATGGCTGCTTGTTTAATTTTCTCATTTCCCTGGTGAGATGAAATCTGCTGAAAACAGATGCACGCTGAATTTTATCAAAAACTGAATTGGCATATAATAGAAGATAATGGATCACTACTTTCCTTTTCAAAAACATGTAAATAATAAGAATTGCAGGAATAAAATATTGTAAGAAAACAACTAAGAAATCCGGATGAAGTTTTACATTTCCATATAAAGCAATTAATATTCCCAGGATACCGAGTAATACTATACTTACGGGCGCAAATTCAGGTCGTGGCAATCTTGCGCGTTTTATTTTTAGCAGCAAATTTCCAAATCCAAAAAATGCCATTACTGATAAAAATGAAATGGTATATACTCCCGCCAGGGGTGCTAACTCGCCGGCGGTTATAAAAAGTATAGAGAAACATAAAAGATAAAACACTATCAATATTCTTGGAGAACTTCCTCTTGAATTTTCTTTTAGTAACGCCTGTGGAAATATTCTGTCAAGCGTCATGCGTCTCATTAAGCCGCTAACGCCTATAAAAGCTGTTAAAACCGCACCGCTCAACACTAATGCTGCATCAACTGAAACTATGGTAGCCAGCCATGAACCGCCGGTTTGATGTCCCATAAAAGAAAGAAATGCACTTTCATGTTCAGTAACAACATCAAGAGGTATAATTGAAACTGCCAGTAAAGCAATTATTGGATTAATGATCATCACCAGTATCCACATGTTCCTCAAAGTTTTTGGAAAAACTCCTTGCTTTTGTTCCTCTATAAAGTTGGCTGACGTTTCAAATCCCGTAATACCAAGCATTGCCGTACTAAAACCAAGAAATATTGCTGTGGAAAGAGTTGTTTTCAGTGGTGAATGAAAATTAATTCGCGCAAGATCTAATCCATTCATCATTACATAATAAATACAGCTGCAGATTAACACTGCCAATACCGTAAGATGAATTAAAAATATGATTATTGAAACGACAGATGATTCACTAATACCTGAAATGGTGAGTAACAAAAAAATGGTAAGAATAACCATCGTTGCAACTAATACCGGAAAAACAGGAAAAACACTATGCAGGTATTTCATAGCTTCTGTTGCAGAAAGTACTGCTGTAGCCATGTAAGAAAGAATCGTTAAACAAGCGGCCAATGAGGCGTTCCCTTTACTTGTTGTATTGAGAAGTATATTATAAGCTCCGCCATTCAAAGGCAATGCACCAACAGCTTCACCATATATTTTTCTAAAGAAAAATAAAACCAATCCTACAATTAGCAAAGCAATAAACGCATATTGTCCCGCGTAAACTATACAAAGTGCAGATACATACAAGCACGATGAAGTAATATCATTTCCACAAATGGC
>JBDTEK010000391.1:0-6643 GCA_039922575.1 Ginsengibacter sp. | reverse complement strand
GCTATTCAAAACAATTTCTCTAAGGAATTTACCTTTCCCATTAAAGATCAAATGAAAAGACCATCTCCGCAAGCAGAAGACACCATTTTATTTCGTAATATTATCGAAAGCATTTCAGACCCCATAGTGGTGCTGGATAAAAACTGGTGCTATACCTATTTAAATGAAAAAGCTGAATATTTACTTGGGCTTGATTCAGAAAATGATTTAATTGGTAAAAATATATGGGAGGAGTTTCCCTACCTGATTGGAAGCGACCTACATAAGGCTTGCAAAAAAGCATTAGCTGAACAGCAGTATGCTTATGCCGAACAATATGTCGCCAACTTTAGTGTGTGGATTGAAAACAATATCTATCCGGCAAAGAATGGTATTACCATTCAATTCAGAAATATTACTGCACGCAAACTGCAGGAAAAAGAAGCTAATAAACTGGCTCAGCGAAACACACTGATCATTGAGAAAATGAGGGATAATTTTTTACTTACCGATGAGGATATGAATATCGTTGACGTGAACTCCGCTCTGTGTATGGCCTCTGGATATACCCGAAAGGAATTACTTTCTATGAGTGTAAGTGATTTTTATTTAAAATCCAAAGAGGAAGTGAAGCGAAACTTCAAAGCAGTTTTGGAATCAGGTATTCTTTTGGTGGACACGAGGATAAGAAAGAAAAACGGGGAAATTGCAGATGTAGAGGTAACCCACACCCAAATGATCATTGACGGGCGCACCTTTATTGCCACATTCGCACGTGATATTTCGGCGTTTAAAATAGCCGAATCAGCTTTAAAAAAATCCAATGAACGCTTTGAATTAATAGGCAATACCACGCAGGACGCTGTTTGGGAAGTGGAAATTGAAACAGGAAACCGCTGGGCCAATGAAATACATCAGAAAATGTATGGTTTACAAAAAAATGACCCTGTGGCAAGTTCCAAAGATTGGGAGAAAAGAATACATACTGATGTAAGAGAAAAGGTGATATCGAGTTTGAAATCAGCTATCAGGTCGGGCAAAAATAAATGGCTGGAAGAATATCCATTTTACACTGACAATTCCGGATGGATAGATATTTACGACCGGACGTACATCGTTTACAACAATGAGGGAAAAGCCACGCGCATGCTTGGCAGCATGCTGGATATTACCGAATTAAAAAAAGCAGAGCAGCAAATATTATCCGAAAAAAAACTTTCTGATTCCATCATCAATAGTTTGCCTGGTATATTTTATTTGTTTGATGAAAATGGTAAATTTCTGAGGTGGAACAAAAATTTCGAGACTGTCTCCGGCTACCATAAAAGTGAAATAGCAGGTATGCAACCTCTTGATTTTTATGACACAGATGAAAAAGAAATTATAAGAAGTAAAATAGCAAAAGTATTCGAAGAGGGAATGGCGGAAGTAGACGCTCATTTTTTTACAAAAAATAAGGAAAAGATCCCTTATTACTTCAACGGATGGACTGCAGAATTTGATGGTAAAAAATGCCTGATTGGTACGGGAATAGATATTACAGAACTCAAAAAAGCTGAGCATGCTGTGCACGTTATGGAAGAGGAAATATTAAATCAGAGAGTACAGGAGCAGAAAAAGATTTCGCGGACTATCATCAACACGCAGGAGAAAGAAAGAAATTATATCGGGCGAGAGCTTCACGATAATGTAAATCAAATATTGGCGGGGGCAAAATTATACCTGAGCATGGCCGGAAAACAAAATGAAAAGGTGAAAGACCTGGTTAAATATCCGATGGAACTGGTGGATAGTTCGATAAATGAGATCAGATTATTGACACATAAACACGCAACTCCCTTGCGGGATGTTGATTTAAAACAATTGATTCAAACCCTGGTTGATAATTTAAATAAAAGCACTTCCATTAAAACAAATTTCGTTTATAACGTGAATGGGAAATCAATATCCGAAGAATTGAAAATTAATATTTACAGGATCATCCAGGAACAAATAAATAATATTGTAAAACATGCCCATGCAGAAAATGCAGAAATTATTATCAATGCAACAAAAAGTGCGATCAATATAATAACAAAGGATGATGGAAACGGGTTCGATACTTGTTCACAAAGAGAAGGGATTGGAATCTCAAATATGATCAACCGGATTGATTCTTATAACGGTGAGTTATCAGTTGGAAGTACGCCTGGTAAAGGATGTGCAATAAATATTAAAATACCATATTGAGAAAAGATTTTGAATTCCTATGAAGATATTTTGTTGAACGCTTTTTTATATTCTTAGGATCAATACAAAATATTCGAATTGAAAATTTAAAATTCTTATTCAACAACTTCTTCCTTATCAGGTTTAGAAATGATTTTTTTGAATTATAAGCAATATAATGAAACGCTCATAGTGCGTTTCAAAATGTAACCACGCTTTCAAAGTTCGCCAGCTTTAGAAAAAGAATCTCCAATATGGAATGAAGTTTTTACGCTTGCCAACCTCAAAGCTTCCTTTTCACACTTATAAACACTCTTTACAAGCCTGGTAACTTCTAATACGAAGCGATATTTTGAATGCACTTCATATATTTTCCTAATAAAAAAAAATCATAATTGTTTAACTTGTGGCTGATTCCTCTAATAATTTGATATGATAAAAAACATTCTGCTTACATTTTTACTATTACTGACAATAAAAATGATTGCATTTTCACAAACATTTTCAGGCAGCGCCAACCATTGGACAGATAGCGTCTTTAATAGTTTGAATGATGACCAACGTATAGCTCAATTAATGGTTTTGCGGGAAAGCAGTTTTACAAAAGACGGCGCTGTTTATTATGATTCAGCAATTGCAGATGCCATCACAAAATACAATATTGGCGGCATAGTGCTTTTCCAGGGAAGTCCCGTAAAACAAGCGAATTTTATCAATTATTTTCAAAGCATTACCAAAACGCCTTTGATGGTTTGCATTGATGCAGAGTGGGGTTTGGGAATGCGGTTGGACAGCATCACACCTTTAAATCATCAAATGATGATGGGTGCTATTTCAGATTCCCTGTTAATTTATGAATATGGAAAACTGGTAGCTAAACAATGCAAAAGGATGGGCATACAGGTAAACTATGCACCGGTAGTGGACATCAATAATAATCCGGAAAATCCTGTAATAAATGACCGTTCATTTGGCGAAAATAAATACAAAGTAGCGCGTTTTGGAATTGCTTATATGAAAGGTTTGCAGGATGAAGGCGTACTGGCATGTGCAAAGCATTTTCCGGGCCATGGCGATGTTTCAGTAGATTCACATTTAGATCTTCCAGTCATCAATAAATCCATGGCTCAATTGGATTCGCTTGAATTATATCCCTTTAAAAGAATGTTTGCCGCAGGAGTTGGAAGTGTAATGATCGCTCATCTTTACATTCCTGCAATTGACAGTACACCAAATACGGCAACCTCTTTATCCAAAAATAATGTAACAGGTTTATTGAGAGACAAACTTGGTTACGACGGCTTAACTTTTACGGATGCTTTAGATATGAAAGGTGTGGCTAAATTTTTCCCGGGAGGTGAAATAGCGGCCCAATCGCTCATTGCGGGTAATGACATATTATGTCTCCCTGAAAATATACCCGATGCTATTTCAAAAATAAAAGCAGCTATTGAAAATAAAAAATTAAGCTGGAATGATATTTATGAAAAATGCAAAAAAGTACTTGCTTATAAATATATGTACGGAATGTCAAAAGTGCATCCGGTAAACACAAATAATTTAACTGCGGACCTGAATGGGGGAATCAACGAAATGAAAAAAAGAATTGCCGATGACGCCATTACGGTATTGAATAATAAGGATAGTGAATTTTTCCCTTTGAATGTGTCAAATAGAAAAGAAAAAGAAATAGCCTACGTGGGAATCGGCATTAGTGGCGAAAATACTTTTTCCCAAAGAATGAAAAACGATTATAACGCCGATGCATTTTATTTCAATTATCAGCAAGACGCAACACGAATTCTATCAACAGTGGAATTAATTAAAAACCGCTATAAGTCAGTGGTGATAGGTGTTCACAACTACAATCGTTATCCGGCAAACCAGTTCGGTATTAGCAATTTCGCATTAGATCTCATCAAACAAATTCAGCAAAATAATAAAACCATCATTTTTGATTTTGGAAATCCTTACGCACTTAAAAACTTTTGTGATGTCAGAAACCTGGTAGCATGTTACGAAGACGATTCTATAACTCAGCATGCAGCAGCGGATATTCTTGAAGGAAAAATAAATGCAAAAGGCACATTACCGGTTACTGTGTGTGATAATTATAAATATGGAAGTGGCATAGTAGCAAATGGCCTGTTGCCAAAAGTGTCGCCATCTGAAGTTGGAATTGATTCTACAAAACTTTCTGCCATAGATTCGATAGCTATGGCAGGCGTTACTGCGGGCGCTTATCCGGGATGTGTAGTACTCGCGGCAAGAGATGGAAAAATATTTTACGAAAAAGCATTTGGAAAATACAATTACGATACGCCGGAGCCGGTTACGGTGAATACGATTTATGATATGGCTTCAGTTACAAAAATATGCGCTACCACATTGGCTGTTATGAAATTGTATGACGAAGGGAAAATAAAACTGGATAAAACTTTAGGCGATTATTTACCCTGGGTAAGGAAGAGCAATAAAAAGAATTTACCAATAGAAAAAATTCTACTTCACCAGGCAGGCCTTGTAGCATACATACCATTTTATAAAGAAACGCTTGATTCATCGGGGCATCCTTTACATTCGCTTTACCGTGCAGAAAAAAGTGATTCTTTTAGTGTGAGAGTCGCACAGGACATGTACCTGCGCAATGATTATATTGATACCATGTACCAGCGTATACTTGATAGCAAATTAGGGCCAATGGATAAATATATTTACAGCGATAATGACTTTATCTTTCTCGGAAAAGTGGTTCAGCAAATCAGCGGATTGTCATTGGATAAATATGTAGCAAAGAATTTTTACACTCCTATGGGACTCACTTCTACCGGATTTAAGCCACGTGAAAAATTTGATACTAATAGGATTGCACCTACAGAATTTGAAAAAACTTTCCGGATGCAGCATTTGCATGGAGATGTACATGATCCCGGCTCAGCGATGTTTGGAGGCGTTGCCGGGCACGCAGGTTTGTTCAGCGATGTAGAAGACATTGGTGCCATTCTACAAATGTTGCTGAATGGCGGTTCATTTCATGGCATACAATATATAAAGCCTGAAACCATCCAATTATTTACCTCTTACAATACGTCTGTAAGCAGGCGCGGACTTGGATTCGACAAACCTCAAAAGGATAATTATACAACTACTGACCGCCACCCCTACCCTTCAAGATTTGCTTCTCCGCTTACTTATGGGCATACGGGATATACGGGCACTTGCATTTGGGTAGATCCAAAATATAAATTTGTTTATGTATTTTTAAGCAATCGTGTGAACCCCGATGGCGGTGAAAATTTAAAACTTTCAAATTTAAACATCAGAGGTAGTATTGAGGATGCGGTATATAAAGCAATGTTGCCTGTTATTCCGGAAGTGGCGAAGTGGACAAAAGGCGAAAGCCAGTGAGCAATAAGCAGAAGGCGAAACGGGAAAAAAAATTTTTAATAATAAATCTAAAATCATAAATCTAAAATCATGACCTATCCTTATCAAATAAAATCGTTTGAAGAATATCAGGAAGTGTATAAAAAAAGTATTGAGGACCCTGAGAACTTCTGGGCGGAAATAGCAGAAAATTTTGAGTGGAGAAAAAAATGGGATAAAGTTGTAGAGTGGAATTTTACTGATCCTTCCGTAAAATGGTTCCAGGGTGGCAAATTAAATATCACTGAAAGTTGCCTGGATAAATGGGCGAAAATTCAGCCCGATGTGCCTGCATTAATTTGGGAACCAAACGACCCCAATGAAAAATCAAAAACAATTACTTATAAAGAATTACTCAAAAAAGTAATTGAATTTGCAAATGTTCTTAAAGAGAATGGCGTAAACAAAGGTGATAGGATTTGCATCTACATGCCCATGATTCCCGAACTGGCTATTGCAATGCTCGCCTGTGCCAGAATTGGTGCGATACACAATATTGTGTTCGGAGGTTTCTCTGCAAAAAGCATCAAAGACCGTATTACCGATTCACAATGCAGCTTTGCCATCACATCCGACGGTGCGCACAGAAGTAATAAAACCATTCATTTAAAAAACATAATGGATGAAGCGCTGGAAGGCGATTCTCCTGTAAAAAAAGTAATCGTTGTAAAGCGTACAGGCGAGACCGTTAGTATGAAAGAAGGAAGAGATGCCTGGTGGCATGATGAGATAGAAAAGATACAGAAAAAGAATCTAAATACTGATCCTATAGAAGAAATGGATGCAGAGGATATGCTTTTTATTCTTTACACTTCGGGCTCTACCGGTAAGCCAAAAGGAGTAGTGCATACTATCGGAGGATATATGGTTTATACTACCTATACTTTTGTAAATGTGTTTCAATATAAGCCTGGCGATATGTATTTCTGCACAGCGGACATTGGTTGGATAACTGGCCATAGTTATATAGTGTATGGGCCACTCGGCGCCGGCGCCACATCTCTTATGTTTGAGGGCACGCCTACCTACC
>JBDTEK010000390.1:0-2596 GCA_039922575.1 Ginsengibacter sp. | reverse complement strand
TTTTGCCAGGGCTGCATACTGATATTGCTCTACTCTTTTTTGATTTATTAAATCTTTGCAAATTAGGTAGTCGAGTACCTAATTTGCAAAGATTGTTTTAATTTTGATAAATGATTAAAAGAATTCTCGGCGACCAAATAAAACGGATGGCAACTAAGATGCCTATAATTTCAATCACAGGGCCGCGTCAATCAGGAAAAACAACATTGGCAAAGCTATGTTTTCCGGATTATGATTACATGAACCTGGAAAGTCCGGATACATTTGCAACTGCCAAATCAGATCCCCGGCTTTTTCTTTCCCAGCACAAAAAAGGATTAATAATTGATGAAGCACAATTATTGCCTGAAATGTTTTCCTATCTTCAAACCATTAGTGATGAAAATAATAAACCCGGCGAATTCATATTGACCGGTTCACAAAATTTTTTGTTGTCTGAGAGAGTATCTCAGAGCCTGGCAGGTAGAGTTTTCGTAACTCACCTGTTACCATTTAGTATTGAAGAATTAAAAAAGACAAAACTTCTTACAGAAAATTATTTCGAGTTTATCTTTAAAGGGTTTTATCCAAGAATTTATGATAAAGATATTTCACCAGATTTATTTTATCCTTCCTATATCCAGACCTATACAGAACGGGATATTCGCCAAATTATAAATGTATCCAATTTGGCTGCCTTTCAAAGGTTTATGCGGTTGGTTGCCGGTCGTACAGGGCAATTAATTAATTACAGTAGTATTGCTAATGAATTAGGGCACGAACTGAAAACTATAAAATCGTGGTTTAGTATTTTGGAAACGAGCTTTGTGATTTTCTTTCTTCAGCCACACCATAAAAATTATTCGAAACGAATCGTAAAGACACCTAAACTGTATTTTTATGATACCGGCCTTGCCTGCAGTTTATTAGGTATCAAAAATGAAGATGAGGTAAAATTACATTGGGCAAAAGGTGCATTATTTGAAAATATGATCATTGCAGATATTAAAAAAAATTATCTAAATCTTGGCCAGGTTCCATCATTATTTTTTTGGCGCGACAGTACCGGAAATGAACTGGATTGTATGCTTGAAGAGGCACTGGGAATTAAATGTGTAGAAATCAAATCTTCCACAACGCTTCATCCCGATTTTTTCAAGGGTCTAAATTATTACAAAGAGCTAAGTAATTTGGATGACAAAAGTTTGTATCTTATATACGGTGGTAATAAAAATATAAGGCGTAAGGAGGCTAATGTTCTTAGTTGGCAAAATACAGTGGATTTAATGTGAATGCTTTCCGGACAATCGTATTTTTTATAATGACAATGAATTTTTTGGGACCCAAAAAATAAGGGAGAATCAAGAAAGACATGGAGAGAAAAACCTGAACACGGCATCATATATTCTTTTTGAAATTGTTTGTTTGGGTTTGCCACTTAGTTACTCTTTAGAAAGCGCAAACCTTATCGGGAACGATTGCGTAGAAATAGTTATGCAATAACATCAATTGTCTGAAGAATATCGGTAAACTTGTAATTAAAGTTCTTTTAATCATTTAATTCAAAATCATTATGCAAGTAAAAAAACTTTTTGATCTTTCGGGAAAAACAGCTTTGGTCACTGGCTGTTCGCGTGGTATTGGAGAATCAATGGCAATAGCGCTTGCAGAAGCTGGAGCCGATATCATAGGTGTGTCTGGTACACTTCGTCCGGGTAGTGTCGCGGAGACTGAAGTAAAAAAGGCTGGCAAACAATTTTTCCCTTATGCTATTGACCTTGGCAACCGCGATGAATTGTATGCGTCAATTGAGAAAATAAATGAAGCTCACCCGGTAATTGATATTTTGATAAATAATGCCGGCATTATATTGAGAAATCCTGCTGCGGAACATACAGACAGTGATTGGGACAAAGTATTATCCATTAACCTCGACGCTCCGTTTATCCTTGCACGTGAGTTCGGTAAAAAAATGTTAGAGAGAAACTATGGGAAAATAATTTTTACCTGCTCTCTTCTTTCCTTCCAGGGGGGCATCAATGTTCCGGGATACACCGCCAGCAAAAGTGCTTTGGCCGGTTTGGTAAAGGCATTGGCTAACGAATGGGCATCCAAAGGTGTAAATGTAAATGGCATTGCTCCTGGATATATCGCTACTAAAAATACGGCGGCTTTAAGAGATGATGAGCAAAGAAATAAATCTATTCTTGACAGGATACCGGCAGGCAGATGGGGAGATCCGGACGA
Source organism: Ginsengibacter sp. (assembly GCA_039922575.1). Classification (GTDB taxonomy): domain Bacteria; phylum Bacteroidota; class Bacteroidia; order Chitinophagales; family Chitinophagaceae; genus Ginsengibacter. Next base: position 370 of record JBDTEK010000390.1, on the reverse strand, counting down.
TTTCAAAGGACCCGCCGTTTTTCTGAGTTCTAATGCTTCCAATTATGTGCACGGTGCAATGTTATCAGTAGATGGTGGTTGGATGGGACGGTGAAACATTTAGCAACGATATCATTAAATCATAAATAGGTTATGGGAAATTTTATGAAATATACTCATCACTTTTTTTGCTTTTGACAGGAGTGCTTTTTTTATATTGCTCGAATGGACAGATTACACATCGGGATCTTTTGGGAAAAGCTACGAATGAGCTGTCCACGTCGTTGATATCTCAAGATGAGTTTAAACCTTTCCCCAAGACGCCTGAAGGTTGGAAAGCCCTGTTACCTGATTCAGTCCTATCAGCGATAGTCAAAAGAGGAGAAAACGA
>JBDTEK010000389.1:0-4924 GCA_039922575.1 Ginsengibacter sp. | reverse complement strand
AAAGGGAATAATAATTCAATAGAAAGTTCAACGGTTTATGCATTTGCCATTTATAATAATAATCAATTGAGCACAAGTTATAATGATTATCCTTTTACTACCAATATAGATAATAATTCTTTTTCGTACAACGAGTTTCGCACAGTTAATAAAAATGGATATGAGGAACTCTGGTACAAGGCAAACGCTGATAAGGTGATTGTAATAGCGCGCCAGGATAGATTTTATGTGGAATCGCTTACTTTATTCGCTTATTTATTTTGCTCCTTTCTGGTGATAACAATCTTTTTTAATCTGATAAGCCAGTTTTTATCTGATAGGAAAAGCCGCCCTGATGTACGATCTTTCTGGCAGTTCACTATTAGAAACCAGGTGCACGGAACAATCATTCTTATTAGCATTTTCTCTTTTTTAGTAATTGGAATTACCACGATACTTTTCTTCATTAGCCGTTATCATAGCAACAATCGTGAAAAACTGAGCCGTACCATTCATGTAATGGAAAATGAATTGAGAAATACTATTGATACAATTACAGTAAGTGAGTTTCATACAAGAAGCCTTGAAAATGTTTCTGATAAAAAACTGGAGGAAACTGTAAACAATGTTTCTAACATTCACGCTACTGATATTAATCTATACGATCTTAATGGCGATCTGAAAGTTTCCTCCGTTCCTTTGCCTTACAATAAAGGTATTGTGAGTGAAAAAATGGATCCGGTTTCTTATTACCACCTGAGTAAATTAAAAGATGTGCAGTTTTTTCAGCAACAGGCAATTGGCAGCTTAAAATATTTAAGTAATTATTTACCCGTAAGAGATGAAAGTGGAAAAGAATATGCGTATCTGAACATTCCTTATTTTGAATCTCAAAATAAACTGCAGGATGAAATTTCTAATTTTTTAGTTACTATCATTAATTTGAATGCATTCATATTTTTAATCGCAGGTATTATTGCATTATTTATTACCAATAGAATTACAAGTTCTTTTTCTCTTATCAGCGATAAGATGAAACAGATTAATCTTCAAACGGGAAATGAAGAAATCGTATGGAATAGAAAAGATGAAATAGGTGACCTGGTTGTTGAATATAATAAAATGGTAAAGCAACTGGATGTCAGCGCTGTGTTATTGGCTAAGAGCGAAAGGGAAGGGGCATGGCGCGAAATGGCAAGACAGGTGGCGCATGAGATTAAAAACCCACTAACGCCAATGAAATTGAATTTACAATACCTTCAGATGGCTATAGATAATAATTCGCCGGATGTAAAAAATATTTCGCTTTACGTTGCTAATATTATTTTGGAACAAATTGAACATCTATCACAGATTGCAAGTGATTTTGCCCAATTTGCCAATATTGGAAATCCAAAAAATCAACTCTTTGATATCAATCAAACGTTACAAAATATAATTACACTATATTCTACGAATGAAGAAATACAGATCAATAACAATCTTTATCCACATGAAATTTTGATCGAAGCAGATAAAACTCAGATTAACCGCTTATTTACGAACTTGTTTCAAAATGCTGTTCAGTCGGTTCCTGAATTTAGAAAAGTGGAAATAGAAATTAAAAATGAAGTAATCGCGGGAAAGGTTTTGGTGTCAGTAAAAGATAATGGTAATGGTATTCCCGAATCAATGACCAGCAAAATCTTTACTCCTAATTTTACTACAAAGTCTTCCGGTACGGGGCTTGGCCTTGCTATGTGCAAAGGAATAGTTGAAAGACTAAATGGGAAAATATGGTTTGAAACGAAAGAAGGCGAATGGACCGTATTCTTTGTTGAGATACCAGTAGTATTGGATTAATTACCCAATACCCAATTAGTAAATTTTTTCAAACTATGACTGCTTAAATTATTTTTGCCCTCCACCATTCCTTTTTGCGTTACTAATATGCCATACCTGGTGTTTTCGAATTCTGCAATTGAATGAGCATCCTTGTAAACAAGATTACCTGTTATTTTTATTTCTTTTTAAGAAAATAATTTCTATAAAATGTTTTTAATTCTGAAGCGAGGTTTTTCTATTCGTGTGTACAAAAAAATCCCCTGTTGGATGAAATAAGATTCGATTGCTTTTATTACATTATCATGTGTCATTTTTTCTAAAATTTCTGTAAAGAAGCAAACGATTTTCGTTGCATGGCTATAATAATTTGCCAACGTTTTCGATGTTCATTTCTTTCCAAATCTTTGAAATTTTTTTTGGACCAAGTTCTTTTATTTTTAACATTTCAAAAATGCATTTATGCGTTTTTAAAATTAAATCTTCAAAAATTTTCATTTTACCGGTAGATAAAATTTTTAATTTTTTTTTTTGATGGCTTCGCCGATTTCATTTTTTTCGAAATTAATTTTTCCAGAAAGCGTGTACAGATCAACCGTTAGTTGACCGATTTTGTAAGTAGCGATCGAATTAGTTTTTGACCATAAATTATTTCCCCCATGTATTTCCATCAGTTTTGAAAGCAACGAAAATTGATTGGCAATTTCTTTGTTATTCATGAATAAGAAAATGAAAATTTTGAACGGCAAAAGTTTGACGATCCTGATTGATTTCTTTTTTCTCAAAAGAGAAAAAAATCGCATCTGTATTGAATTACAGATGGGTACTACACAAAAAAAGTCCCGGAGTTTCCGGGACTTTGAATTATCTGTAAGAAAAATATAATTATTTTTTCTTAGGAGCGGCTTTCTTTGCAGGAGCAGCTTTTTTAGGAGCGGCTTTTTTTGCAGGAGCAGCTTTTTTAGGAGCAGCTTTTTTTGCCGGAGCAGCTTTTTTAGGAGCGGCTTTTTTCGCAGGTGATGCCTTTTTAGGAGCAGCCTTTTTTGCAGGAGCAGCTTTCTTAGGAGCGGCTTTTTTTGCAGTTGCCATGTTTTTAGAATTTAATTGTTAGTAAATAAAAACTAAAAATAAAAACAATTTGTTAACTGCCAAAACTTATTTGAAAAAAAGTTAAGCCGTAGCTTCCACAGCGTTCACAGAAACGACTGTTTTATCGCCTTTGGTTTTTCTAAATTCAACCACACCATCTGAAGTTGCAAAAATGGTAAAGTCTTTTCCAAGACCTACATTTTTACCAGGATGATAAACTGTTCCCCGCTGACGAATAATGATATTTCCGGAGGTAGCTGCCTGTCCGCCAAATATTTTTACTCCTAATCTTTTACTTTGTGAATCACGTCCGTTTTTTACGGAACCTTCACCTTTTTTATGAGCCATATTCTTAAAAATTAAAAATGATGATTAATGAAATCAGAAAATGATTTTCAAATTTCGTGTATGCATATCCGTTATGCGATACCAGTAACTTTTATGTGTGTATATTGAGTACGATGGCCATGCTTTTTTCTGAAGCCTTTTCTCTTTTTCATTTTAAAAGCGATTACTTTTTCGCCTTTAACCAGGTCATTTACTATTTCTGCTTTCACTTTTACATTTGCATCGCCACCTACGGAGATTTTTCCGTCGTTGTCATGCAAAAGAATATCAGAAAATTCAACTTCATCACCTTGCTTTCCTTCAAGATGTGGTACATATAAACTTTGTCCCGGTTGTACTTTAAACTGCTGTCCGGCGATTTTTACTATAGCAAACATACTTTTCCAATTTTTGGAGTGCAAATGTACGGGATTATCCTTAAATTTTTATATTAAAAAGCGATACTGAAATCTCATATTGTTTGTTTTAAGCTAAATAATTGGATTACACCGTTTAAAAGGTACTAAATTATCATATTTAAAGGTGTTTTTTTACTTTCGTACACAGAAAATAAGGTATGAGTAGTATTATAAAGTGTTTACGGTTCTTTTTTAGCATCTATGGATTTGCTGTTTTTTTGATGGTTATGTTTCTCTTGCTTCCTTTTTTTATAGTCGCTTTTTTAAGAAAGCCGATAAAGTGTGGCAATATGATTTTCACCCTATCCAGAATTTGGGCAGATATCTTTTTCTTTTTGACCGCTATTAAATATTGGACAATTTATGAAGAAGTGCACGACAAAAACAAGGAATACATTTTTGTAAGCAACCATATTTCTTATCTGGACATACCGATGATGATGAAATCCATCAGGGGGCAAAAATTAAGAATATTGGGAAAAGCCGAAATGAATAAAATTCCGGTCTTTGGTTCTATTTATAAAAGGGGAACGGTATCAGTAAGCCGGGAAAATCCACAGGCTCGTTTGCGAAGCGTAAGAGAATTAATTAACTTTCTGAAAAATAAAATTTCGGTTTTTATTTGTCCTGAAGGAACGTTTAATATGACGCACAGGCCTTTAAAATTCTTTTATGATGGCGCATTTAAGATTGCGATAGAAACTCAAAAACCTATAAGGCCAATTTTATTTTTAGACACTTATGATCGTCTGCATTATAAAAGTATTTTTTCATTGAATCCGGGTAAATGCCGAGCGGTCTATTTGGCTCAGACGTCTACAGAAGGATTAACGATTGATAATGTGGGTTTTCTTAAAGAAAAAATTTTTAAACAAATGGAAGACGGACTGGAAAGGTATGAAGCGAGTTGGATAAATAAATGATCAATAGTAGAATGGAAGATAAAAAGTAATACGGAAGTAGGGTTGAAGTTAGATTAGGGTCTTTGGCAGCTATCGCCAGCTTGTAGTTTTTTGTGCAGTTTTTCTTACATTAAAATGAATCAGCCAATCAGGATCTTTAATTTAACTCACTCTCAAGCCCGGAAGTATAGTTGAGTGAGGGTTAATCTTATATTTGCATGAATGATTATTTCAAACGTTGAAGAGCAAAATTTATTCTATGAATCAAGACCTGCCATTACCACATGGGTTGAAGTGATTTTGCCTTTGGCCATTCCTAAAACTTACACTTATTCGGTTCCGGAAAAATTGGTGAAAAAGCTACAAACGGGTTGCCGGGTGGAAGTG
>JBDTEK010000388.1:0-7632 GCA_039922575.1 Ginsengibacter sp. | reverse complement strand
TATTTCCGGATTCCTTTAGAAAAATATTTTCAGGCAACCGCCAGTCTTTAGGAAGAATTCTATCCGGCACTTTATAAACTGGTGCGCTATCGTCAATCATAATAGTCATGATAAATAGGTTTGGTGGCAACTCTGCCAATTCAACATTTACTAATAACTCAAGCATTGCCAGCGCTTCATTTTCACTAGTGTACAATGCAAACACCCCTTCACTATTCCAACGTCCGCCTTCGTTGAATGCCCCGGTGCCTGAAATATCTTTCGTTCTCCTTTTTAATTTTACAATTCTGTAAACGAGCATGAATATTATTTAAGTGTAAATGCCCTCTTCAATCCTAACAAGCAGCCTGTTGACCATTTTTATTCCAGTAGGTGTATTTAATAAATCAATAGGTTTTTCGCCTTGCAGTGCACGGTTTCCCTTTTGAAGCCAACGGCTCAGGTTATCAGAATCTTCAAACACAGCCAAGCCTTTTGAAATGGTTTCTGCGATTTCTATGGAAATGGAGGATGAAACGCTATCCAGTAGATCTGTTTCATTTTTGCGTCCCAGGGTTTTATATGAAATGTTTAAAAGTACAGCCATATCTTTCATTGGAATTTTCATCAACTCAGCGAGCTGTATTACAGATCGTTTTTTTATACCTTTATTGGCAATTTTCACATATTCCAAAACGGATTTTGGAGGCAGCGGCATGAATTGTTTGCCACCCAAAATATCCCAGGCTGTTAAAAACTCTTTATTTTTTCTTTTAAGAATGATAGGTGACATGTGGACATTTTGTTCAAAGTTAGTGGAAAAATGTCCATTACCCAATATTTGAAAACTGACAAAAAATTTATTTTAAGATTGCAAAACTATTTTACAAGAAATCGAAATTTGAATAAACCCGATAGTATTTATTACTTTTCAATTTACATGATTCGCGCTTCAAAATTATTTACATTATTTAAAAAGGAACTATTATTGCAAAAAAACAATTATCCTAATTTATTAGATAGAACAATCACATGAAACTCTGGCAAAAAAATACGGAATCCTTAAAAGAAGTGGAAACATTTACAGTAGGCAAAGACCGAGAACTGGATTTGTTTCTGGCGCCGTTTGATGTGTTGGGTTCATTGGCGCATATTCAAATGCTGTGCAGCGTGGGATTACTTTCTGAGAATGAATTACATGAATTGCAAAATGAATTAAAAGAGATTTATAAAAATATTTCCAGGGGAAATTTTTCACTGGAAGATGATGTGGAAGACATTCATTCACAGATAGAATTTTTACTTACTAAAAAATTAGGTGATACCGGTAAAAAAATTCATTCGGCACGTTCCAGGAATGATCAGGTGCTCCTTGATATCAAGCTTTTCCTTAGAAAGGAAATTGAAGAAATAACACATGAAGTAAAAAACTTTTTTGATCTTTTACAAACACAAAGTGAAGAGTATAAAGACTATCTTTTGCCCGGCTATACTCATTTTCAACTCGCTATGCCTTCTTCATTTGGTCTTTGGTTTGGCGCTTATGCCGAAAGCCTGACAGATGATTTAATAACATTGCATGGAGCCTGGGAGATCACCAATAAAAATCCATTGGGAAGCGCTGCAGGTTTTGGTTCTTCATTCCCAATAAATAGAAAAATGACAACTGAATTGCTGGGTTTTGGCGATTTGAATTACAATGTGGTTTATGCTCAAATGACCCGCGGCAAAACAGAAAAAATTTTATCGCAGGCTTTGGCAAACATTGCAGCGACACTTGCGCGTTTGAGCATGGATGCATGTCTTTATTTAAACCAAAATTTTGGCTTTATTTCCTTTCCTGCGGAATTAACAACTGGCAGCAGCATAATGCCGCATAAAAAAAACCCCGATGTTTTTGAACTGATTAGGGCGCATTGCAACCGCATACAATCGTTACCTAATGAAATTTCTTTAATGATGGTCAATCTTCCGTCTGGCTATCACAGAGATCTTCAATTATTGAAAGAATCACTTTTCCCTGCTATAAGAAATATAAAAGATTGCCTGAAAATGGCTTCGTTAATGATAAAGAATATTGATATTAAAAAAGAAATTCTAAATGATGCAAAGTATAAGTTCTTATTTACTGTGGAAGAGATGAATAAATTGGTTCTTGAGGGAATGCCGTTGCGTGATGCCTACAAAAAAATTGGTGTTGATGTAGAAAATAATTCGTTTACGTCCGAAATGAAATTGAATCACACTCACGAAGGCTCTATTGGTAACCTTCAGAATAAACAAATAAAACTCATGATGGATCAAATTTTAGCCCGGTTTGAATTTAAAAAGGTCAATGTCGCTTTACAAAAATTATTAGAGTAAATTGCCAACTTTCCTAAATGGAAAAAGTATTAATTTCTATTGTTAACGAAAGAATATGGCAGAAACAAATAAAAAACGAATTGCTGTTTTTGGTTCTACTGGTTCCATTGGCACACAAGCCCTTGAGGTAATCGGCGCCAACCCTGATCTATTTGAAGTTGAAATTTTAACCGCTCATAGTAATGCAAAACTGCTAATAGAACAAGCCATCACCCATAAGCCTAATGCTGTGGTTATTGGCGATGAAAGTAAATATGAAGAAGTAAAATCGGCACTGATTTCAAAAGATATTAAAGTATTTACAGGTGAAAGCGCTTTGGAAGAAGTCGCCGATTTTGATACTTATGACATGATGATGGCGGGCATCGTAGGCTTTGCCGGCTTAAAGCCTACTTTAAAAGCGATAGAAAAAGGGAAAGCAATCGCATTGGCCAACAAAGAAACCCTTGTAGTAGCCGGTGATATTGTAATGCAAATGGCTGTAGAAAGACGCGTTCCGATTATTCCGGTGGACAGTGAACACTCTGCGATTTTTCAATGCCTTGTAGGTGAAACCAGAAATAAAATCGAAAAGATTATTTTGACAGCAAGCGGTGGCCCTTTTCTTGGTAAAAAGCCTAATTTCCTGGTGAATGTAAAAAGGCATCATGCGCTGCAGCACCCTAACTGGACAATGGGCGCTAAGATAACCATTGACTCTGCAACTCTTATGAATAAAGGGCTTGAAATGATTGAGGCTAAATGGCTTTTTAATCTTATTCCCGCACAGATTCAGGTGATCATTCATCCTCAGAGTATTATTCATAGCATGGTTCAGTTTGAAGATGGAAGTATAAAAGCTCAGATGGGTATGCCGGATATGAAACTTCCTATCCAATATGCGCTAAGTTTTCCTTATCGCGTGCCTGCGCCTAATCCGAGAATAGATTGGCACAGATTGACAACACTTAATTTTGAAGAACCTGATATTAAAACATTCCGCAACCTATCTCTTGCTACCATCGCCTTGGAAAAAGGTGGAAATCTTCCTTGTATTTTAAATGCTGCCAATGAAATTGCTGTATGGGCATTTTTAAACAACCGCATTGGCTTTTTAGATATTACAGCAGTAGTAGAGAAGGCTATGGAAAAAATAAATTATATAGAAAAGCCAAATCTTTCAGATTATTTTGAAAGCGACGGCGAGGCGCGTAATTTTGCGGCTTCTTTAATTAAAATGTAAAGCCCATATAAAAATTACAATCAATTTAAAAAATATAAAAACTCAAAAAAGTACATCGTATATCACACTTTGTACATTTCATATAATATGACATTCTTAGCTATCAATTGGCCAGCGGTAGGATTACAGGCGGGTTATCTTTTTTTTTCACTTTCCATCTTAGTTATTATCCACGAATTTGGACATTACCTCACTGCCAAATGGTTTAAGTGCCGTGTGGAGAAATTTTATTTATTTTTTGACCCCTGGTTTTCTATTTTTAAAAAGAAAATTGGCGATACGGAATACGGCGTAGGCTGGCTTCCACTGGGCGGATATGTAAAAATAGCCGGCATGGTTGATGAAAGTATGGATAAGGAGCAATTGGCTCTGCCACCGCAGCCATGGGAGTTCAGGAGCAAACCGGCATGGCAGAGACTCATTATAATGTTAGCAGGAGTAACGATGAATGTGTTACTGGCATTCTTTATTTACGCCATGATACTTTATACCTGGGGCGAAACCAAATTACCTAATGAAAATGCAAAATTTGGAATATGGGTAACTGATAGTTTGATGAATCGAATGGGTTTGCAAAATGGCGATAAAATAGAAGCTGTAAATGGTGAAAAAATTAACTATTTTGATGACTTGCCCGCAAAAATATTATTGGGTAAGCAAATCACACTAAACCGGAATGGTAAAGAAGAAACCATTAATATTCCGGTGAATATGATTGAACAATTAGTAGAAAAAAAAGGAAAACGCACACCATTGTTGCAACCGAGAATGCCTATTGTAATAGGAGGTTTCCCAACTTCAGATGAGAATCATTTACCCGGAATAAATAATACAGCTTCCGTTGATACCAGGGCATCAAATACTTTGGGGGCCGCTGCTGCTACCATCTCAAATCCAAACGAAAAACGTTTACAGGTTTATGATAAAATTGTTGCGGTAGATTCTACTCCGGTAGAATTCTTTGATGAAATAGCGCCTGTTTTAAATCAGAAAAAAGGTGATAGCGTCACACTGACCATCATTAGAAAGGAAAAACCTGTTCAGGAAAGGGTACTTGTAGACACTGCCGGAAAAATCGGATTCTTTGTGGTGAATGAACTTCAGGCTGATAGCCTTGGTATCTTGAAACAAGAAACAAAAAAATATGGTTTGCTCGCATCATTTCCCGCAGGCGTAAAGAAAACCGGGCAGCAATTAAACTTTTATATTCAGCAGTTTAAATTGATATTAAATCCCGAAACCGGCGCATATAAAGGAGTTGGTGGTTTCAAAGCAATGGCATCCATATTTCCAAGTTATGGCTGGAACTGGGAAGCCTTTTGGAAGATCACTGCATTTTTCTCAATCATTTTAGCATTTATGAATCTGCTCCCGATACCTGCACTTGATGGAGGCCATGTAGTTTTTACTTTAGTAGAAATGATAACAGGCAGAAAGCCAAGTGATAAATTTTTAGAATATGCACAAATTGTAGGAATGATAATCCTTTTTGCCTTATTGATTTTCGCAAACGGAAATGATTGGTTTGGATGGGGAAAAGGGCATTAATTTTCAGTAAAATTTCTTAACGAAATAATTCAGGCGTGCATTAAGCAAAAGAAATCAAAAAAAACTGCAATCGGTCTTAGACAGCAACAGGACCTTCTGTGCTGACCTAATCTAATCTTGCTGCGAATCAAGTAGAGTAACCGATCTATTTCATGCAAAGTGAAACAATTTGTTTTGCCTGGAGCTAATTCTTTTCGCAATTTTTTTCTTCAAACAATAGATTCGTTATATATTACACAACATTTCTTTTCTCGATAAAAGATCTCGAATAATATTTATATCAGTTTCAAAACTTCTGCGGATATGAAATCAAAAATTTTACCCGTTTCAATTATTTTTCTTTTAATTCTCACTTCTTTCAAAAGTTTTTCACAAGCCGTAAATGTGCAGGACTCATTAGCATTAGTTGACTTCTACAATAGTACAAATGGAGATAACTGGACTTTAACTTCAGAAAATCTTTGGAAAACAGATAAACCGGTGGCACAGTGGAATGGAGTAACCGTAACCGGAGATAGAGTTACAGCGATATGGCTGGCAGGTAATCATCTTTCCGACACTATTCCTTCCTCTTTTGGAAATTTGACGGCTTTGGTGAGTTTGACTTTGCTTGATAATCAAATTACCAGCCCTCTTCCCAGTTCAATGGTAAATCTTACTTCTCTGGTTGATTTACACTTGGGCGCTAATTATTTTACAGGGAATATTCCTTCCTTTTTTGGTAACATGACTCAATTAAAAACACTGAATCTTTCTCCCGGATTTTATACAGGAGATATTCCTTCCTCATTTGCAAACCTTATCAATTTGCAATCTTTTGATGTAAGTTACAATCAGCTTACTGGTTTTAATCCTGCCGATCTGGAAAATTTGAACCAACTGTCCTATTTAGGATTGAACAATAATCATTTTACTTTTAAAGAATTGGAACCACTGGTTTTGTCTCTTAAAAATAAAGGCAGGGAAACCATTTTATATTATGATTCCCAGGCAAGTATTAATATATCACGAAAATATGATTCACTTTTTGTATCTCCCGGCGGATCATATAATAAAGATACTTTGCGCTGGTACAAGCGCGACAGTGGCTTGATCTTAAAAACGATTGATACCTTTTTCGTACCTCGCACTCCCGGAAATTATTATGCAATAATAAACAATGCTATTGCAACAGAGTTGAATCTATATAGCGACACAATGAACGCCGTGCTGGCAGAAAACGACATGATCGTAACCACCAATATTTCGGGAACTGACACGGTAAATATTAATAATGGGTTTTTCAATATTGCCAACCTGAAATCGTCAGGCCCTCCTAATGGCCTGAGCGGAAATGTGACTACATCAGTATTTATAGATCATTCCGTTTCTGTTTATAATAATCAACCTTATGTGCAGCGCCATTTTGATATTAAACCTGCTGAAAATGCGGATAAAGCACAAGCCGTAATCGTATTATTTTTTACACAACAGGATTTTGATAATTATAATAACTATGTAATCTCTAATAATTTAAATTTACCGCTGCTTCCTTCTAACGGTATTAATAATGGAAATGTACGCATTACTCAACTTCATGGATCATTTACAGGCTCCTCAACTCCCGGCAATTATGACGGTGCCGCAGTAAGTATCACACCGTATGTTTCCTGGGATAGAATCAGTGAGTATTGGGTGGTAACTTTTTATGTCTCCGGATTTAGCGGCTTCTATCTCAATAGCGGCAATTTTGTGCTGCCCCTTACTTTAATGGAGTTTAATGGTCACTCGCAAGGAAATAAAGTAACGCTGAACTGGATAACCAACGACGAATTAAACACAAAACAATTCAGCATCGAACGCAATAATGGAAATGGTGCTTTTGCAGAAATAGGCCAGGTTAATTCACAATCAACTGCCGGGAATCATCAATATAACTTTGTTGATGCCAATCCACTTTCAGGTAATAATTATTACCGTTTAAAAATGGTTGATAATGACGGTGCATTCACTTATAGCAATATCGTATTCATAAAATTAAATCAGACAAGCCTTAAATTATATGCATATCCAAATCCTGCAAATGATATTACGACCATCATCTTCAACAGCACAATTGCAGCTAATTACACGATTGAGCTTGCTGATGTTTCAGGCAAAATTATTAAACGAATAGTTGGATCATCTTTAGTTGGAATGAACAATATTGATATTGATTTGCAGAACTGTACTAAAGGAATTTACTTTTTAACCCTAAAATCTAATGAAAGCGGTATCCAGAGTTTGAAAATAAGAAAATTATAAAGAATATGGTTAAATAGAACACTTTATACAGCCTGTTGACATAAGTCTGCAACCGATTAAAATCGATCGCTACAAAATCGGGTCATCCCTGAGAGACTATCATCAAAAATAAGACAATGTGGCCAAAAATAGTTGGTAAAATCCTTTAAAAAGCTTTCCAGTTAATGGTTTAAGCAAAGTTCATTGAAAGTGGCTTCAATGAACTTTTTTTGTTTAATGAAAAAAAGATAAGATTT
>JBDTEK010000387.1:0-3900 GCA_039922575.1 Ginsengibacter sp. | reverse complement strand
ATAATGTCCAGGGTAACTCGTCTTAGAAAGGTGCGGTCGTCAACAACCTTTGGCCACTTAATTTTATTTTTTTCGAAATACTGATTTGTCCACTTGTCTATAGGGTTGGTAAGATTGCCTGATGCCGGAGGCAATGGAGGATTTCTCGGCGCCATTTCAGCAACCCGGTACAGGCTTTTTTCTACTCCTTCCGGCCAGGGAGCGCCTTTCTCAATCCAGAAATTTAATATGGCAATATCATTATCGGATAATTTTTTCCCTTCAGACGGCATTGCATCGTCGTGCCCGGACGGAAGGTTAACACGCCGGAATAATTCACTCTCACCGGGATTACCTGGTACGATAACCGGTCCATCCTTACCGCCTTTGAAGATCATATCTTTTCTGTCAAGACGTAAATCACCTTTTATTTTTTCCGGCCCATGACATTTATAACAACTATGAGCGAATATAGCCCTGACTTCTACATTCAATTCGCCAACCTGCTTCTTTGTTAGTTGTGCGGTATCCTCTTTTTTAAAAGATACCAGGTCGAAATTGCTTGACCTTGCTTCAATATAACCAGGGCTCCAGGGCAGCGTCGCAGAAAGGTAATCTCCACCATGTGTCAGGGATGCACCGAAATGCCCTGCTACTGCTACCCCAATGGCACTAAAGAACAAAATACCGCGATATAGTTTTACCAGGTTCACTTGATTTTTCCTGAGGATCCTGGTAAGCACAAGCCATGTACAAACACCCAGAAATGTTGTTGCAATACCTATCCATTTGTGGATGCCTATAAGACCTTGCTCATAATCACCTTCCTTTGACAATAAAAGTCCGAATAGTACAGAAAACACTGCAGCCACGACGCCTGCGGCAAGAACCATTTTAATGCCGGGACGTAGCGATGAACTAAAATTTTTCATGGTAAAAAGTTCCAGTACTGCAGCCAATAACAGGAAGCCCACTGAAAAATGGATCACCAAAGGATGAAGCCTTCCCAGGAATCTCCAAAACCAAAAATTACTGGTAGATCCACTAAACATCAATTGTAGGAGGAAAATTGCACCTACAATACTAATGACAATGACGGTCTTTCTTCCGGGAAATATACTTTTAAAACTATTTTTCATTGATCTATAAAATATCTTAAATGATTAATTGATGTTTCGCGTTTTTATCCTCAATCTTAGTCTTATTAATATTTCGCATACAATTCTCTGTCACTTTTTTTCATTCACTAACATAAGAATTTTAAATGTAAAATAATTTTTTGAACACCTGATTTTCAACCGTGCCGGGCGAAAAGAGATTGAGATGAGAACGCTATAAATGAGAATAACAATAAAATAAATTTATTAAAAGGGACACTATCGTGCAGAAAAAAAAACGGCCTCAATTTTTGCAAAAAAATATCGTTTCTCATTTAACAATCTTTTTAAAGTTAAAAATTAAATGTACATCTTTTTATAGGGGTAAGTTGTTATCAAATTGATATTTCGTTTACACATTTTGATATTAGTTTTATATTACACAGCAACAATTTATATGAATATCATTTCGCCAATTTCAGCGGCACATCCATTTTTTTTAACTTACCTGACAAAACAGATAATATTGATTATTGACTACTTTAAAATCAACAAACTATATTTCATGCCGTTAATTGGACAAAACTATCTGATCATACACTGCTCATATAATCAAAAAATGAAAACTTAACTGGCGTTGCTACGCTAATTCCCAGGCAGCGGTGGTATTTTGAATATAAGTACGACGTGTGGGCATGATCACTTTAATTGAATAGTTTCAATTCAATTAAAGTGATACAAAACTTTATCTCAAATAACAGCTTTCTAATTAAAAATCGTTCCTTTCTATACTCACCCGCCCTAACAATTCCCGACGGTAGCAAAGGGGATTTTTTTTATAAGGGTATTATATTTCTGGAGAACTGTTCAGAGTTTCTACAAATTCAATGTTTCATAAAGGTCTTTAGCGGTATCAATACATTTAACTGAGCATTAAAGCCATAATTGTTTATCCTATCTTTCATGGGCTGTCCGTTCAGAGTATAGGGAAACTCGATATATACTTTCGGCATCAGGCTGTAGTTTACAATTCCTTCTACTATGAAAATCGTTTCCGCCCGTCGGTTGTTGATATTCCACCTTAATCCTGCAAATATTTCGGGTGTAAATGTGTTGGCAGTTTTTGCATCCACTATAAAGTAATATCCGTCTGTCCAGGTGCCTTCGGGCTCATTTAAGTGAACTCCCCGGTAAGTATCGCCTTTCAAAGTTATTCCGGTACGTTCAGGGCCACCCATTTTTCCTCTTACCCCCATGGCATTAATGCCCAGCGCGGCTCCGGCTATTACACTCAAACTATTTGCACC
Organism: Ginsengibacter sp.; assembly: GCA_039922575.1. Classification (GTDB taxonomy): domain Bacteria; phylum Bacteroidota; class Bacteroidia; order Chitinophagales; family Chitinophagaceae; genus Ginsengibacter. The sequence continues at coordinate 1,517 of JBDTEK010000387.1, read as the reverse complement.
CGGCCTTCTATTTTTGCTCAATATTTTTTCCAGGCCGCCATATATTTTTACGCTTCCATATTGTGATCCAAATCCAAAACCTCCTATGCCTGTCCGAAACCTCACCTGATTTAATCCCGCAGAATATCCCTGGACATCAAAGAAAGCACCTACCAAAAGCCCAGCTCTTCTTTCAGGCAGCGGCCGAAAATACTCCAGCCCGATACCTGAAGGCAATGGTGATGCATACCCTCCTGTTCTGTGCAAACCACTGTTATTGTTTCCAGTCCTGAAAGACTTAGCCGCACCAAACTTTAACCGGATTTGTTCCTGGCCGTAAGATGAAAAAAATACGAAAAAGCTTATAGTAAAGAAGAATAAGTGTTTCATAGTGTATCTCCGTTTTTAACATCTTGATTGGAAAAGCCGAATACTTTATAGAAGTTAAAACTTATTAATTAAAAATGCAAGGCACAACTCACAATATGAAATGAAAAGCTAATTATTAATTATAAGAACTAAAAAGCTTACGAAAAAAAACTTTTTTTTACGACATTTTGTTAAATTTGGGTGCCTAATTCGGATTTTTTCCGAATTAGCTCTAAAGTAATTACATAAATGAGTTTTCAGGAGAACATACAAGCGTATAGTGAACAGCCCTTAAATAAACAACTCCTTTTGGATGTGCTGAAAGAATATAAAAGGCCATACGATAAAATTGATGAATTGGTTAAACAGCAAGTACTGGTACAATTAAAAAGAGGACTTTATATACCAGGTACTAAACTTGATATAGCCGCCCCGGAGCCTCTTCTCATTGCAAATCATCTTTATGGCCCCAGTTATATTTCTTTAGATACAGCGTTGTCTCATTGGGGTCTCATTCCTGAAAGAGTATATGAAATTAGTTCTGTCACCACAAACAGTTCTAAGATGTACAAAACAGCGGTGGGGAGATTCAGCTACAAACACATGCCCTTGCCATACTGTAGTTTTGGTATAAAACAGGTGCAGCTTACAAAAAAACAAACCGTATTAATGGCATCAATGGAAAAAGCATTGTGTGATAAAATAATTGCTACATCGGGTGTATTGTTGCGGAGTGTAAAGCAAACATTGGAATTATTGATTGAAGATTTCCGTATTGATGAAAATTATCTTCGAAAGTTAGAAATAACAACTATTAGTAAATGGCTTAAAGACGCGCCAAAAGAAAATAGCCTGATAACCCTTATAAAAGCATTAAAAAGTTTATGATTAAAGAATGGCTTGAAGAATATAAACCTGTTAATCAGGAATCTGCGGAACAAGCACTTCGTGAAATCATGCAGGAAATTGCGCTGGCGGGGTTACAACGTAGCGGCTTTTTTGAAAAAGCTGCATTTTATGGAGGCACCGCCTTGCGGATATTTCATGGGCTTCAAAGATTTTCCGAGGACCTTGATTTTTCATTGCTGGAACTGATGCCCCGCTTTTCATTAAAACCATACCTACAAGGAATTGAAATAGAATTTAGTGCATTGGGCATAGCAGTTAGC
>JBDTEK010000386.1:0-7789 GCA_039922575.1 Ginsengibacter sp. | reverse complement strand
GCGTCCCGCCTCACGCTTCCCGCCTCACGCTTCCCGCCTCACGCCTCACGCTTCACGCCTCACGCCTCACGCCTCACGCCTCACGCCATCTGCAAAATAAGTATTTTCTTTTATATCTAAAACACATTTCATTTTAAAATTGTGATCTTCATTTTTATATCGTTCAAAGGCCTGTCGTGGCTATCTTTTGGTGCATTGGCAATTTTATCAATTACATCCAGGCCGCTTTCCACTTCTCCAAATACGGTATAAGTATTGTCGAGAAACGGTGTTCCGCCCAAAGTACGATATACTTCACGGTGATTTTCAGGGATTTTTATTTTGAAACGCGTTTCCATTTTGTCCATTTCTGCATCTGTTAGAGTTTTACCTTCCACTATGTAAAATTGTGTGGAGCTGCTGGCCTTGTTGGGGTTTACATCGTCACCTTCCCTTGCCATAGCCAAAGCACCTTTTTTGTGGAAAACAGAAGTGTCAAATTCCGCGGGAATACTATACTTTAGGCTGCCCTCACCTAGTAACTGCCCGGGTTTTGCAGTTTTACTTTCCGGATCGCCGCCCTGTATCATAAAATTTTTGATCACGCGGTGAAATAAAAGCCCATCATAAAAATGTTCCTTTGCCAGTTTCACAAAATTGTCTCTGTGCAATGGAGTTTCGTTGTACAATTTTGCGATCATTGTTCCTGAATCTGTTTCAATTTTTACGCGAAATGGTTCATTCATTTTTGCTGTATTTTTTCTTGTGGCCGTACATGAAATGAAGAAGAAAATCGCAAGCAGGCAAAACGTATTATTCATCGGGTAAGATTTTTAAAAAGGCTCATCATTGTTTTCAAAGTAAAGCAATATATGATCTTTTAAAAAATTTTCCTGTTCTATCATATTATATTCCGGCAGTGCTTTCAATTGTTTGAAATGGGGCCATCCATCCTCATCAAACTTTTCTACTTCATAGTAATCGCTTTGTGCAAGCAGCGTACATACGGCTACATGCATTAGATCCTGCTTTTGTTCCTTAGTAAACTTTTTTTTAACGTTCCTTATTTCCTGGATTCCTATTAAAAATAAAACTGCTTCCACATCCGGTTTTTTACCAAATTTTTCTAAAAATTTTGCTTCCAATTTCCACCAGCGTGATTGTAAATCGTCTTGTGCGTTTTGCATGCCGCGAAATTAAATGAAAAAGTGTTTCATGCGTTTTAATTCATTCAGATAATTTTCTGCAAAAAAGATGACGGCATAAATTGTGCATGGAAGCATGCCACGGAGTTATAATATCCGTTCCTTATTTTTGAAAATAAGACCGTAAAATTAATGTGGCTATTGTGATTGGTATGAGAAGTTATTTTTAGGTATTTTCATAGTTGCCTGTTCCACTTAAGAAATGCGAATTCGACAATTTGCTTTATGCTGCATCACGTGGATATTCTTTTATCTCGTTCAGTTCATTTATTTTCTTTTTTTGTTCTTCTTCTATGTCAAAATCATTTTGAAGTCCAAGCCAGAATTTTGGGCTATTACCAAAATACTTTGAAAGTCTTAAAGCTGTATCCGCAGTAATGCGACGGTTGCCTTTTATAATTTCAGAAGTGCGGGTTTGTGGAATGCCAATATCTTTGGAAACCTTGTATGCGCTTATATTTAAAGGAATAAGGAATTCTTTCAAAAGGACTTCACCTGGATGTATATTTTTTAATTTCCTGCTCATTTTAGAATATTTTAATTTTTTGCATTAATGATAATCTATTATTTGAATTTCTTCCGCGTTGCCATTTTCCCATTTGAAAACAATTCGCCATTGGTCGTTTATTCTGGTGGAATAAAATCCTTTTAAATTACCTTTTAACTTTTCTAACCTGTTTGATGGTGGAATTAAAAGGTCGGAAATATTTTGAGAGTTATTAAGCATCCTTAATTTTCTCCGTGCTGTTTGCTGAATAGCATCTGAGAGATTAACCGCTCTTTCACCATTCCAGATACATTTAGTCTTTTTATTTCCAAATGAAATCAACATACTATCGTTGCCCGTTACTTCTGCTAAAGGTAATTAGTTGTTTTTGAACAAGAACATTTAGTTTTTAGGATGTAATCTTTTTGGGTTATCAGGTATATCTAATTTGAGAATGGTGTTTAACAATAAAAACCTGATTGCATATTGATACAACCAGGTTTTTGAAAATATCTATTTCAAATATTTTTTCTTAAAAGCTATATTTCTCATCTTCTATCAACTTCGCTGCTACCAATCTTCTTGCATCTTTCACATTAAAGGGTGCTGTTTTTGTAAAACGTTTTAAACCCAGCAGCATCATTTTTTGTTCATCTCCTTCGGCAAATGAATTAATGGCCTCTTTGCCGCTTTTCGCTACAATGTCAACTGCATCGTTTAGATAAACTTTCAGCATGACTATAGGAACTTTATTCGCTTCTTCACCAGTTCTTTCCACTGCTTTCATCACACGCAGCAACATGCTTTCTGCAACAAAAGTTTGTATGGCCATATCAGCAATGTTCATAATAATTTCCTGCTCCTTACTCAATGTTGCCATTAGTTTTTGCACTGCTGCGCCGGCTACCATCAGGATACATTTTTTCATGTTTGCGATGGTTTTTAATTCGATGGCAAAAGGAGTGTCCTCACCATTCCCAAATTCAGGAATGCTCATCAGTTCTTTTTGCACAGCCATTGCTGGTCCCATCAGGTCAAGCTGTCCTTTCATAGCACGCTTTAGCATCATATCTACAGAAAGCAAGCGATTGATTTCATTAGTTCCTTCAAAAATTCTATTGATACGGCTATCGCGATAAGCGCGACTAATGCTGTATTCATCGCTGAAACCATTACCTCCATGAATTTGTACCCCTTCATCTACCACATAATCCAGTACTTCGCTGCCATGCACTTTTAAAATGGCACACTCAATGGCAAATTCTTCGGCTGCTCCTAAAAGGGCTTCGTTAAAAGGTTTTCCTGCGGCTAATAATTCATGTTCTTTCTCATCAATCCATTTAGCAGTGCGATAAAGTGCGCTCTCATCGGCATAAATTCTGATAGCCATTTCTGCCAGTTTGTATTTGATAGCGCCAAATTTTGCTATTGGTAATTTAAACTGTTCGCGGGTTTTAGAGTATAAGATCGATTCTTCTAATGCACCCTTGGAACCGCCGTTTGTGGCAGCATCTAATTTCAATCTCCCGATATTTAAAATATTAAATGCGATAATGTGGCCACGGCCAATTTCGCCCAATACATTTTCTACGGGTACTTTACAATCCTGGAAATATAATTGCACCGTAGATGAACCTTTAATACCCATTTTGTGTTCTTCATGCCCTTGCGTAAATCCCTCCATCCCCCGCTCCAAAATGAACGCGGTGAATTTATCGCCGTCTATTTTTGCAAACACCGTATATACATCTGCGAAACCCCCGTTGGTAATCCAGCATTTTTGGCCATTCAATAAATAATATTTTCCATCGGCGGAGAGTGTCGCAGTAGTTTTTGCACCCAACGCATCACTACCACTTCCCGGCTCGGTCAATCCGTAAGAACCTTTCCATTCACCGGTAGCGAGCTTTGGAATATATTTTTTCTTTTGTTCTTCTGTACCGAAGTATAAAATAGGCAGCGTGCCAATTCCAGAATGTGCGCTCATCGCCACACTAAATGAATAGCCACCGCCAAGGGCTTCACTCACCAGGGTGGAAGTCACAAAATCTTTTCCCATGCCGCCATATTCTTCCGGCACGGAAGCGCTTAAAAGCCCCTGCTGGCCGGCCTTTTCCATCAGTGAAGGTATGAGTCCAGGCTCTGCCTTGTCAATTCTGTCCATCACAGGCAGCACTTCTGCTTTTAAGAACTGAAGGCACATATCGCGTATCATCAATTGCTCTTCTGTAAAATCTTCGGGTGTAAAAATATCATTTTCATTTCCCGGTTTTATTAGCCATTCGCCACCTTTTAATGTAGCAGCCGTTGCTGTTGTTTCCATGATTTTTATTTTTTATTTTAGATGATTTTTTATTTTTTTACCGCGCCAGATTATCATAAACCATTTGTAAAACTTCCTTTGCAATTTCAATTTGCCCGTTCGTAACTCCTTCAAGCGATTCATTCAAAGTCCGGTTAGCCACTTCCATTGTTTTTTGTTCCAGGCTTTTAGCATCTTTTGTAAGAAAAATCAGATTGCTCCTGCGGTCATTTTTTGAAGGTACCCTTTTTACTAATTTAGACTTTTCTAAATTATCTACCAACCTGGTTATACTTGGCTTATCCCTGAAAGTAGCCTCGCATAATTGCTGCTGGCTCTGCCCATCATCTTTCCATAAGTGATATAATACACTCCATTGCTCAATCGTAACGTCAATGCCGGATAGCTTGAAATTTTTCTGCAATCTTCTTGTAATTGCCGTTGAAGTTTTTCCGGTAATGAAACTATAAAGCTCGCCTTTTTTAAATTGGTTGTTTAACATATAGTTGTTTATGCAACTACACAAATCTATTGATTTTTGCAGATAAAAAAAATTAATTCTTTTTATTAAACATTTATTTGGAAATAATCTTAAAAAAATGAAATAAAAGCAGTTTCAACGCTGTAATATTGCGTATCGTTCCGGACGAGCGAAATTTTATAAATGATACTTCCTATCTTCATCTTTCAATTTTTGGCAGAAAGTAAATTCATTTGTAAAGTAAGTGTTAGGCGGATTTTAAAAACCAGTGAAAGATTTATTTTTTAAAAAATTTAAATTAAAAAATTATGCAATGGCAGGGGAGACGCGAAAGCAGTAATGTAGATGATCGCCGCGGTATTTCAGGAGGCGGCCTTGCAATGGGTGGTGGAGTTATTGGTGTTATTTTTGTTCTTGCGAAATTCTTACTCGGTAATGGTGATATCAACGATTTGCAACAATTAATACCGCAGCAACAGCAGCAGGAAATGACTGTGGAGCAGAAAGCCGCTGATGATAAAGAGGCCTCTTTTGTACGTGTGGTATTGGCGGACACAGAAGATGTATGGACAAAATTATTCAGCGATATGGGAAAAACTTATACTAAACCTACGCTGGTTTTATTTCGCAACGCCACTACTTCGGGTTGTGGAACTGCCAGCGCTTCAAGCGGCCCTTTCTATTGCCCCGTTGACAAAGATGTGTATATTGACCTCTCTTTTGCACAACAATTAAAAGAGCAATTTGGCGCTACAGGCGATTTTGCAATGGCTTATGTAGTAGCTCATGAAGTAGGCCATCATGTGCAGGATCTGTTGGGTGTTACCAATAAGATGCAACAGCTTCAGCAAAGATTAAGTGAAACTGAATATAATAAATACTCTGTGCGGTTGGAATTACAGGCAGATTTTTATGCAGGGGTATGGGCGCATTACGATCAAAAAATGAAAAACGTTATTGACCCAAATGATATCAATGAAGCGCTGGCTGCGGCTAATGCCATCGGTGACGATCGTTTGCAAAAGGAATACCAGGGAACAGTTACTCCGGATTCCTTTACCCATGGCACTTCTGCGCAAAGAATGTATTGGTTTAAGAAAGGCTATGATACTGGCGATCTTTCGCAAGGTGATACATTTGCCAATGGGAGTTATTAAACCGTCTGATGGTCTCCAACTAATGTGCCTTAAAAATGATCATCTATCCAAATTAAAACTGCCACAGGAATAAACAATATTCACCGGGTTTTTTCGAAAGTGATCAATGCCTTTTAAAGTATTGAACTTCCTGCTCATGTTTTTCTGCAGCCTCCCGGCTGGAAAAAGTTCCCAGGTTTCTGCGTTTGTGTGTTTTAGGATTTAGCTTTCTTGAATACAAACGGTATTCGCCGGATTTTAATTTGCGTATCATGATTCTATTTTTTTAAAATTGACAACAATGAAAATGCCAATCTCTTTTTAATCTCCGGTAAATTCAGGTTTTTCATTTGAATATAACACCTGGCAATTGGCACAAAAAAAGCTTCTGCGGTTTGTCTTTCCCAAATGTTTTTTAATAAAAGGAATATTGCACCGCGGACAAATAGTTTTAGTGTGTGCCAGCCAGTGTTTTTTTAGAACATATTCTTTTTTCCATTTTAAAAAATCAAAACTATAATTGCGTGCTTCTTTTATCAGTTGATTAATTTTTTTTAATGGAATATCCTTTATTTTATTTTCAGGATGAAGATAGATTCTGAAAAGAACTTCATTTTTTATGATATTACCTACGCCTGTAAAAATATTTTGATTAAGGAGTGTATCACAAACCAGCGCTTCGGGAATTTCTTTTAATTTTTGTTTAGCTTTTTTGGGATCCCATGCATCGCTCATTACATCGGAAGACCAATCATATATTTCATCTAAATTTCCCTCAATGAATTTTATCGAACATGCATAAAAATTGAGTTCTCCTTTTTGAAAAACCAGCCTCAGCCGAGGCGAAGATTCTTTTTGTTCATTAATTCTATAACTTCCAAAAAGCATGAAGTGAATGCGAACGGTAAACGTTTTAAAGCAAATCAAAAAATGTTTCCCCCAACTCTTAAAATCAATAATCCTTTGACCTGCCAACCGCTGGATATCCAGGGAGCTGTTTCCTTCCACATTCAATATTTTCTTCCCGATAAATTGTTTTACTTCTTCTTTTAAAATGATAATAGTAGGGCCTTCCGGCATGATGTCTATTTTTTGAAATCGGTTCAAGGTTCGGGCCAAAAAAATATCGATACAAATAAATGGGTATTTTTGAAAAAGAATATTTAAGGAATATGAAACTATAATAATTTTTATGTATGATGCAAGGAACCATGCTCCAATATTTCCACTGATATTTAACCGCAGATGGGAATTTATGGAAACAGATAAAGCAGGAAGCACCACGCCTCAAAGAGCTTGGTTTTTCTACAATATGGTTTCCGCCGGCACTTAAAGGCACTTCGGTTTACAGCACGGGGTACAATATATACGATCTGTACGATATGGGGGAGTTTGACCAAAAAGGAACAGTGCCTACCAAGTATGGAACCAGGAAGGAATATGGTGATGCAATAGAGGCGGTGCATGGTGCAGGAATGCGTGTAATGGTTGATATTGTAATGAATCATAAGGCGGGAGGTGATGAAGCCGAAAAAATAAAAGTGGTGAGAGTAGATGAAGAAGACCGTAATAAAGTATTATCTGAACCCTTTGAAATAGAAGCATTCACAAAATTTACTTTTCCGGGAAGACAAAAAAAATATTCTGAATTTATATGGAATTATTTGTGTTTAATCCATGGCGGCTGTGCAGTTGTAATATCTAACGGCGATAGTGGTGTGAAAAGGATGGAAATGGGAAAACGGTATGCCAGGAAAAAATTCATTGATATGATGAAAAAAAATCCGGCAGCGATAGAAATAAATCAGGAAGGTTGGGTTGAGTTTTTTATACCTGCAGGATCTGTTTCTGTTTGGGTGGAAAAGTGAAAATTATATAACTGAAAAGTAATATTATTATACAGCCTGATTGTTATGTTATTGAAAGTATTTTTTCCGGAAATAAACCAATCACTTTTACAAAAAAAGGGTACATTTCATAGACTCTTTCTACTTGCCGGTATTATGGCTGGTTAGCGAAAACAAATACATCAACCAAATCTTCCACTTTGGTTAAATTCAATTTCTTTTCACTAATATAATCCGAAATGTTTTTATGCGGGAAAAGCTTACTGATATTCTTTTTGTTAGCTTCCACGAAGTGGCCGTTTATCGGGCTGATATAATAAGTAGTTTCTTTAGAAAATGATAGTTCTTCGTT
>JBDTEK010000385.1:0-2682 GCA_039922575.1 Ginsengibacter sp. | reverse complement strand
CAGCAAAAGCAATTGGCTTATTATTTATCGGAAGCCGCCCTTTCGGGTCGCGATATTTTTTACGACCAGAAAAGCAAATATGGGATTATGCTCCGCAAAACACTGGAAAACATGTATGGAACGTATTCCGGTGATAAAACCGCTGACGATTGGAAAAAATTTGAAGAATACTGCGGAAGATTTTGGTTTAGCTATGGCAATCATCACCATTACAGCAATGAAAAGTTTTTCCCTGCATGCTCCCCTGATTATTTTTTGAAAGTAGCTAAAGCATCAGATTCTACTCAATTTCCAAAGGACACAAATGAAAATTTAGGTGCGTTCTTAAACAGAATAAAATCTATAATTTTCGATCCAAAAATAGAACCCAAGTTAGTTGACCTTCGGCCTAATATTGATAACGTGGTTGCTTCTTCAGTGAATTTTTATGAAGGTGTGACACAAAAAGAAGTAGAAGATTATTATTCCAGGTTTGATTCAAAGGGAAACCAACCTATGTGGGGATTAAACAGCAAGGTGGTAAAAGAAAATGGCAAAGTGGTTGAAAAAGTGTGGAAAGCAGGGGGAATGTATTCTGCCTCCATTGAAAAAATTATTGGATGGTTAGAGAAGGCAATAACCGTTGCAGAGGATGCTGAACAAAAAACTGCTTTGCAGTTGTTAGTACAATTTTACAAAACAGGTGATCTTTCTACCTTCGATCAATACAGTATCGCATGGGTGAAAGATATCAACAGCCGTCTTGATGTAGTGAACGGTTTCATTGAAGTATATGATGATCCTTTGGGCAAAAAAGGAAGTTTTGAAGGAATTGTTTCAATGAAGGATTTGGATGCCACAAAAAAAATAAAAGCCATTGCAGACCAGGCACAGTGGTTTGAGGATAATTCACCATTAATGCCGGAGCACAAAAAGAAAAATGTAAAAGGAATTATCGCGAAAGCGATTACCGTGATTATGGAAAGCGGGAGCGCAGCGCCGAGTACACCAATCGGAATTAATTTACCAAATAATGAATGGATAAGAAAAGATTATGGATCAAAATCCGTTGCATTAAGCAATATTGTTTATTCTTATAATGTAGATGGCGCTACCAGCGGAATGTTAGATGAATTTGGATTGAATGATTCCGTTAAAGCACGAATCAAAAAATATGGCAACCTTGCATCCGACCTTCATACCGATATGCACGAAGCTATTGGTCATGCATCGGGACAAATAAATCCGGGTGTAGAGACTCCTGACAAAACACTAAAAACTTATGGATCTGCACTGGAGGAAGCCCGTGCAGATTTAGTAGGATTGTATTACATCATGGATCCTAAATTAATAGAAATAGGTGTTATGCCTTCTCTTGAAGTAGGCAAAGCTGAATACGACAGTTATATGATGAATGGATTGATGACGCAGCTTACCAGATTGAAACCCGGTGGCCAACTGGAAGAAGCACACATGCGTAACCGCCAGTTAAATGCAATGTGGGCTTATCAAAAAGGAAAGAAGGATAATGTAGTTCAATTTGTAAAAAGAGACGGAAAAACTTACGTGCAGGTAAACGATTACAATAAATTACGTGTGCTATTCGGAGAATTATTACGTGAAATTCAACGTATAAAATCTGAAGGCGATTTTAACGCAGGTAAAAGCCTGGTGGAAACTTATGGCGTAAAAGTAGATCCTGCATTACACAAAGAAGTACTTGACCGGTTTAAAAAGCTAAATATTAAACCCTATAAAGGTTTTATTCAACCAAGACTTGTGTCCGTTATGGATGGTGATAATATAAAAGATGTAAAAATTGAATACCCTACAAACTTCTTTGATCAGATGATGGAGTACGGTAAAAAATATTCTTTTCTGCCTATAAAAAATTAATTCCATTGTTGGTATTCTTCCCATCAGCAAAAAACCAGCCTATTACCAAATTTTTTTTTGAAGCATGTAACTTAAAACGTTGTCCCATCTTTGAACAACATCAATCTGTTTTTCTATGCGCAAAGAGAACCTTCCACCACTAAAGCCCAAAATCGGAACCTTTATAGATCCGCTGACAGATTTTGGCTTCAAACATCTTTTTTCCAGCGAGCCAACCAAAGAATTGCTGATTGACTTTTTGAACGAGCTTTTTAAGGGGAGGAAAGTAATCACGGATCTTGTTTATAACAAAAATGAACATCCGGGCCCAATTTCTACAAGTCGAAAAATGATTTTTGATCTTACCTGTACCGGACTGGATGGGGAGCAGTTTATTATTGAGGTACAGCGTATTCACCAGCAATATTTCAGAGATAGAGCGGTATATTACAGTTCGAGGCTGATACATGATCAGGAACCAAAGGGTGGCAACTGGGATTATTCGCTCAGAGAGGTTTACTTTATAGGACTGATGGATTCTATTCTGGAAGATTCAGACGATGCGGAATACCTGCATCGGGTGCGATTGGCTTACGAAAAATCTGGTAAGGAATTTTATAAAAAATTGGGTTTTATTTTCATAGAAATACCTAAATTTACAAAGACCGAAAAGGAATTAAAAACTGGAGTGGACAAATGGCTTTTTGTATTGAAAAACCTGAGCCGGTTACAAAAGATACCGGTAATTTTAAATAACCGGATATTTACAAAGCTGTTTAATATAGCTGCGATATCCAACTTAACAAAGGAGGATTACATGAAATACGA
>JBDTEK010000384.1:0-2591 GCA_039922575.1 Ginsengibacter sp. | reverse complement strand
ACAGCCAGATGGAAATAAAGGAAGTTGTAATTGCATGGCTCAAATTAAACGCATATTTAATTTGCGAACAAATCTTTAATTTTATCTGCCGAGATCAGGAGTTCTGAAATTAACCATTGCAGAGTATAATTAGATGGAATAACGCGATAAGGTGGACTTTTTTTTGAATAGGTTTCTACTAATCGCGAAATTTTTCTGCTGTCAACCTGAGCTTGTCGAAGGTGAGTTAATTACTCCTAAGCTAACCTTTTCAATAGCCCCGCCTTCGACAAGCTCAGGCTGACAATTTTATAATCATAAGGTTGCATTTATGAAATGTAACGTTCTTATTTTATTCAATTTTAATATGAATTTGCGAACTATCTATCTTTGAAAAATATACTCTTGGTTTAAACCTTGCAGATTATCATCTTTAGCTTTTCAAGCACACTTCCTATTTTCAAAAAGACATGACCGTACTCTGGTATTTCTTTGCCGGTATAAATAAGAAATACCGAAAGATTGCTGCTTCTCTCTTTTAATAAAAGTTTTAAATCATTTTTTTGCAAACGATATGCCTCGCGCATCAGCCGCTTTATACGGTTTCTGTCAACTGCTTTTTTAAAATTTCGCTTACTTACAGAAAAGCCAGCCTGAAGAGGTGATAATTGGTTTTCAGTTTCCAGATAAATTACCCTAAAAGGAAAATGCGAAAATGATTTCCCTTCTTTAAAAAGCAGTTGGATTAGCTTCCTGCTTTTTAATCTTTCAAAGGCTTTTAAGGTAAATCTGGGTTGAATAAGTTTAGAATTGAAAGTGTGAATAATTACAAATAAAGCTAAATAAAAATAGCCCCAAAATTGGAGCTATTAAATATTTTACTGATAAAATTATTTATTTTTTACTTCCATGTTCATCAGAAACGGTAAGTTTATGGCGCCCTTTTGCTCTGCGGCTTGCTAAAACTTTACGGCCATTTGCTGTTGACATGCGTTCTCTGAAACCATGAACACTTTTACGACGGCGTTTATGCGGCTGGTAAGTACGTTTTTTTCCTGGCATTGTTTATTTATTTTCCTTTTATTAAAAATTGTTTCTTTTTCCCAGCCGGGCACCATCCCTGCTGTTTGTGAAAGGGTTGCAAAAGTAAGAAAATATTTTTAGATTTTTTTTAAACGAATCATATCTTTTTGCCACTAATTACACAAATTAACACGAATAAAAAGTGCAGTAAATATTTGTATTGGCCAAACGGAGCGCTAAGTTGGTTGATAACATCTATCTATGAAAGTTTCAGACGGAGACCGTCAAACCAAATCGATATGTACTGAGCTCACTTTGCCTCCAAAAAATATTTCAGAATGTTTATCAAAATCCACAGCAGAATCGGTTGTAAAAAATGCTAATTGCCCATTTTTACTGCATCTCCTTTCCATTTCAGGATGACGTTTTAAATAATCCTGAAGGCTCTTAGCAACTATTGCTCCCTGGGAAATCACTTTGATATTGCCGGGCAAGTGATTTTTTATTTTATTTAATACCAACGGGTAATGGGTACATGCCAGTAATATCGTATCAATTTCCGGTGATTTTTCAAGAAGCATTTGAATGTCCTTCTTAATAAAAAAATCGGCTCCTTCAGATTCATACTCATTATTCTCAATCAATGGAACCCACAGCGGGCAGGCTTGTTGAAATATTTTAATGCCGGGAAAAGATTTTTCAATCTCAAGTAAATATGATCCTGACTGAATGGTTCCATTGGTCCCCAGAATACCAATCTGATTTGAAGTTGAAAAATTCCCTATAACTTCTGCAGTAGGTCGAATGACTCCAAGCACCCGCTTTTTACTATTTATTTCGGGTAGATCTTTTTGCTGAATCGTTCTTAATGCTTTTGCAGATGCAGTATTACAGGCTAAAATTACTAAAGAGCAATTTCGTTCAAACAACCATTTTACACACTCTTTTGTATAATCATAAACAGTTTTAAAAGAACGTGTTCCATAGGGAGTCCGGGCATTATCACCCAGATAAATAAAATCATACTGCGGTAATAAGTTTTTTATTTCTTTTAAGATAGTAAGCCCTCCATAACCGGAATCAAAAACACCTATCGGAGATAGTTTATTCATATGCCAAAATTAAACAAGCCATCTGGTTTATAAGATGGCTTGTTCTAAAATTTGATATTTTTATAATTATTTTCCTATTCCGGTTTTAGGAGCGGGCTCCTTCAAACCTAATTTCTTTTTTACTAACGAGCCAATATCGGTTGTTGGTGGCATTACGATAAGGGCTTCACGGGGCAATATATAAGTATAACCATTTTCTTTGGCTACATCTTCGATAGCTGCCTGTAGTTTCTTTTGTATTGGTACTGAAAGTTCCTGTCTTTTTTGTTCAAATTGATTTTGAATTTTTTGATCTTCACCGCTTAAATCTTGCACTTGTTTTTGAAGTTCGCCTCTTTTTACTTCTTTCAGGCTGGCACTCATACCAGAGGAATCTTTATAAAACTTTTGAACAGCTTCGTTCAATGCTGTTTGTTTGTCCTGCGCATTTTGATAAAGTGATTTCTGATACTGGTCAAGTTGAGTTTGCACAGCAGC
>JBDTEK010000383.1:0-2947 GCA_039922575.1 Ginsengibacter sp. | reverse complement strand
TTTGATCACGTTCTTATTTATCCCTATCAGGGGCGGTATTCAAAAAATCCCCATGAATATCAGCGACGTTTATTTTTCAGAAAAATTGTTTGCCGATCATGCAGCGATCAATTTACCCTGGAACATTATGTTTTCTATTTTAAATAAAAACAATAGCCAAAACCCATTCGATTATTTTTCGGAAAGAGAAGCAAAAAAATTAGTAGATAGTTTATACATCACGGGGCCTTTAAAAATTCCTTCCATTCTTTCAATTGAAAAACCTAACATCATTATTATCATTTTAGAAAGTTATACTGCCAAATGGGTGGGATGCCTTGGAGGTGTGCCGGGAGTAACGCCCAATTTAGATAAGATAGCTGCGGATGGACTTTTATTTACGAATATTTACGCATCGGGCGACCGGAGCGAAAAAGGCCAGGTAGCTATTTTAAGCGGCTATCCAAACCAGGCAATTACGTCAATTATTAAAACGCCTTCTAAAACACTCAAGCTCCCCGGTTTAAACCAGGTACTTCAAAAAGAAGGATACCATTCCAGTTATACCTACGGCGGCGAACTGGAATTTGCCAACATAAAATCTTATCTCATTAATACCGGATTTAATAAACTAATTGATAAATATTCGTTTCCTGTTGCGGAGAGAACGACCTCATGGGGCGTACATGACCAATATGTTTTAAATCGGTTTTATGAAGATTTAAGTACTGAGAAACAACCTTTTTTCGCCGCTTTATTTACTATTAGCAGCCATGAACCATATGATGTACCATTAATGCATTTTATTGGGAATGATGAGACTACTAAATTCAAAAATTCCGTTTATTATACGGACAGTGTAATTGGTAATTTCATCAATAAAAGTAAATTAACAAACTGGTGGAAAAACACATTAATCGTATTTGTCGCCGATCATGGACACCCGCTTCCCGGACACGATGCCAATGACCATCCATCCAAATTCCACATCCCCTTAATTTTTTCAGGAGGTGCATTAAAAATGAAAGGCGTAATAAACAATATCGGTTCACAAACGGATATCGCCACTACTATTTTGGATCAGCTTAAACTACCTACCGGACAATTTAAATGGGGAAAAGATCTTTTAGACTCCTCCGCAAAACAATTTGCATTTTATTCATTCAACAATGGCTTTGGGTTTGTAACACCCAAAGGAACGGTAACAATGGATAACGTTTCTAAAAGAACGATTTATAAAGATGCCGATTTTGATACAAGCGATATTAAATACGGTAAAGCCTACATGCAGTTTTCTTACCAGGATTTTTTGAACAGGTAATCGTTCTAAAATTGGAAAAGTAATTCGTTTAATAATAGAAGCCCACCGTAAAAAAAAATCGTAGGGACTTTTTTCGGCTACGCATAATTCGCCTGTGTAACATGTTTTTCGCCAGCGAAAAATGAGTAACCTCAGGTAATTTTCGCAACAAACTAAATGCTTATTTCTTATTCACCCTTTCCCAACTATGCAAGCGCCTGTAAAAAATGGCGAGTAAAAAACAGATTCCGCCTATGCCATACCAGAGCGATTTATAACCGGCATATTCTGCAATCAATGCGCCAGAGAAAGGGCCAATTGCCTGCGCAGATGCCCACGCTACAGCGAATAAAGCAGCGTATTGACCGCGGTTATTTATATCTGCTCTCCCAATCCACCAGGAATTCATAAATGGCATCGTTAATATTTCACCGAAAGTTAAAAATACCATTGATAATAAAGCGATAAAACCATAATTTAATGGAGGCGAATTGAGTAACAGAAACGAGACAGACACCAGCAACATACCGCTTGAAATAAAGTGCAGTGACGGACGTTTTCCTTCGAGAGTAAAAACAGTAACCATTTCAAAAGCAGAAATGATCAATCCATTTAAAGCCATTACCATTCCTATAAAAAAAACGCTCAATTTAAAATTTTCTTTGAAGAAAACAGGAATGGTAGTGAACAACTGAAAAAAGCAAACCGCGAACACAAAAACTAATATGGTAAACACAATATAGGGCTTGTCCTTATACGCTGAAGACTGAGGTATTTTTCTTTCTTTCTTTTTTACCTCGGTTGCAGGATTACGTGTAGGCGACAACGTTAGATACAACAAACAGGCAGCGAGAAGATTGGAAATTCCATCTACCCAAAATAATAATGTATAATTGAAGCTCGCTAAAATTCCGCCCAAAGCGCCACCAACAGCCCATCCCATGTTTATTGCAAGGCGGTTAAGAGAATATGATCTTGTTTTATTTTGTTCTTTACTGTAATGTGCAATGGCAACCGTATTGGCTGGTCTGAAAGATTCATTCAACATAGCCAAAATAAAAGTGGTGATGCAAATGGAAGAATAAGTTTGCATTTGCCCAAGTAAAATAAACATAATACCACCTCCAATCAACGCAATTAATTGTACATAATAATAACCGATGCTATCCACTAACTTTCCTCCAATAAGCGCACCCGATACGGCACCCAAACCAAACACGCTCATTACAAAACCGGCTTTATCTATAGAGAATCCATCCTGTTGCGTGAGGTACATGGTCATAAATGGAATGACCATGGTCCCCATGCGGTTAACCAGCATTACCAGCGATAGCCACCAGGTACCGGCAGAGAGCCCACCATAAGCTTTTTTATAAAGAGAGAAAATGCGGTTTGCCATAACAACAGCAAATATAATTGATGCCGGCTACGCTGCTCCTACTAATAGGGCGCTCCCTGGAAACTAACGGTCCGTTACAAATCTGAAAGAGTTTTCAGGAAACTTTCAACTTTCGGAAGCCATTAAAGAGGATAATAATTGGCTCCATTTCTTATATTGAATTCCGGAAGGATGAAGCCCATCATTGGCGATGAGCAAATCATTATTTCTTGCTTCTTTTGAAATGGGATTTATATCAATATAATGAACGCCGGCATTTAAAGAAATCA
>JBDTEK010000382.1:0-6596 GCA_039922575.1 Ginsengibacter sp. | reverse complement strand
TATGTTATAAAGTCAAAAAACTATCTTTGATGCAATGAATGTTTATCCTCACGATACCGTAGTGCCTTACAAAGATTCTAAAGAAAGCAAGAAAAAGCAGGTGGAGAATATGTTTGATAAAATTGCTTTTCGCTACGATTTTTTGAATCGGTTCCTAAGCGCAGGTATTGATGTAGGATGGCGAAAAAAGGCGATCAGAGAATTAATTCCTTTTCAACCTAAACAAATACTTGATGTAGCCACAGGAACAGGAGATTTTGCTATTGACAGTTATGAAATATTGAATCCTGAAAAAATTACCGGAATAGATATTAGCGACGGCATGTTGGCTATTGGCCGGAAAAAAATTTTAAAAGCGGGGCTGCAAAATAAAATAGAGTTGTTAAATGGCGATAGTGAGGCAATTTTATTTGAGGATAATTCGTTTGATGCAGTTACGGTGGCTTTTGGAGTAAGGAATTTTGAACTTCTTGAAAAAGGATTATCAGAAATAAGAAGGGTACTAAAACCGGGCGGCAGATTAATTGTTTTAGAGTGTACAAAGCCTTCTATGCCGGTTATAAAACAATTATATCTTTTTTACATGAAGTTTATTACACCGCAGATTGGGAATTTAATTGCAAAAGATAATGTTGCTTACCAATATTTAAATGATTCTGTTCTCCAATTTCCGGAGAAAGAAAATTTCATTCACATTTTAAACCAACTAAATTATAGAAACGCTTTTTACAAAACATTGACTTTAGGAATATGCACCATTTATTGCGCGGAAAAATAGTTTTTATCATTTTTTCTTTGTTTTGTACAACCGTTTCTATGGCACAGTTGCGTGATAACGTGAACCAGGAAAATCATGATGACAAGCCGTATCATTTTGGCATCAATCTCGGATTGAATCAATCCCATTTTAATTTTACTCATCATCCGCGCTTTTTGCAATACGATTCTATTATGGATGTGGAAAGTATCAACAACGTAGGAATTAATTTAGCATGGCTGGTAAACCTTAGGTTAAGTAACCATTTTGACCTTCGTGTACATCCACTCGATCTTACCTTTTCTGAAAAGGCATTTTTATATAAAGAAAATTATACTACTGATACTTCAGTAACAAAAAAAGTCCAATCTATTACCCTAAGTTTTCCGGTTCACCTGGCATTCAGCAGCGACCGGATCAAAAATTTTAAGGTTTATACTATTGTCGGTGGAAAGTTTGATTATGACCTGGCTAGTAACGCTGGCGCCAGTAAGGCGGAGGACCTTATTAAGCTAAAACGATCTGACCTGAGTGTAGAACTTGGAATGGGTTTCCATATTTATTTTCCATTCTTCGTATTATCACCGGAGATCAAGCTTAGCAGCGGTTTAACGAATGTTCACAGCCGCGATCCTGATCTGCGTTATTCAAATGTAATTGACAAGGTCAATTCAAGGATGGTAACGATTTCGCTGACCGTGGAGTGACGATTTTAGAATTAAGATGGAAGATTTTATGCTTCTATTTCGCATTGTGAACCTAAAATTCCGATAGTAATAAACACTATTCTCCTGCTCCACGATGTTTAATAGTTGTATTCCCTGCGCGCTGCATTCCACCTTATTCCAATGTTATACATACTGGTGTTATCAAGGCCCGTATATTTACGAAATAAATAGCCACCTTCTATAAAAAGGTTTTGTTTTAATTCGTAAGATAAAGTGAACGACGCATTCAGGCATTTTACTTTGTTTCCATCACCTACAAAATATCCGTATTGACGTGTACGTGTGGTGTATAACTCAAAAGGATTTCCTCCAAAATTTTCTCCCAGCGAATCCAGGCCCTGATAATAATAGATCGCTCTTGCATTAATATACCACTTATTAGCAGGCTGGTATTTTAAAATACCGACGTACTCTTGAAAGTTGGCACCTACAGGATGAGCCAAATACTGATTATAATGTGTGTAATTAGTTGAGGAATCGTAATGAGAATAAGTAAATGGACGTACTCTGTTGCTCTCAACCTGCAGATCAAGGTTTTTAATTTTGAAGGCATCTATGTACTTTAGGCCAAGTTGGTAGCCATATTTATTAGCCCAAAATCCATTATTCTTTAAAATTTCCTTAGCGAGAAATTCATCCAAAATTAATTGCCCGTAAAACTGGAACTGGTGCGCTACATTGGCTTTAAAATCAAATCCTACGTGGGCTTTATCGGGGCTTCCCACATTCCCTTCCACGTATCTTAAGAAAATAATTGGGTTTAAATATTCAAAATCAAAATATTTTTTTCTTGCAAAAACGATACTTTCAAATGCGCCGACGTTCAGCCATTTTGCAACATTAATACTTAAGTGATGCACGGCTGCATACTTTCTTGGCAATAGATTATCGCCGGTTTTTACAAACTGCGGTATCAATTCCATGAAAATATTTTGATAATTAAACTTCCAGATTTTTGTATTCAACTTCAGGAATAAATAGCTGTTGGCATCGTCGCTCAGCAGCAAGCTGCGGTATCCGTTTCCAATAAAATTTTTATCGTATCCAAATTGGATGTCAATATATTTGGTTGCATTGAATGTAACATATCCTCTTGCATCAAAATAGTCAAAAGCGTTTTTTTTGAATGGTTTGTAAAAACCAAATCCCGGAACCGCCCTGAATTGAGCAACCCTGCTTTGAAAAAATGAAGGGCCACGTTCCTGATTTTCTGTTATTGTTGTCGAAAATCCTATTTTATCGGCGATCCTACCGCGGGCTGTTATTCCGCGCTGATTTATAAAAAGGCTTTGGCTGTTACCAGATTCCCCACCAATTTGGAAATTAATCACCGGATTTACCGCAAAGAAAAAATCTTTGGTATTTACTTCAAAAAGATTGGGTTTGGTTACATAAAAACTTTTCCAGATTGGCTTATCGCTTAAAAAACTTTCTTTACTGCCGGTTACCCATTCAGAATTATTCATTAAAAGAGACTGGTAATTATATTCATCAACCTTTGAAAATGAGATTCCGTTTGTTTTGTTCAGGCTGTCTATAGCCTCAGCTTCATGCACAATAGCTCTTCTGCTGTATGGTTTTAAAGCAGAAAAATTAATGTCAGTATTTTTGCCTTGTTTTATTTCAAGCCTGTCAATAAACTGGTATTCTTTTGACCCTTCGGGAAGGTAGGTTGTTTGGGCTAAAATAATTATCGGGCAAAAAAATACTACGAGGGTAATAGCGCTTTTTATAATTTGCATCGGGTTGGTACTTAATAATTTAAATTCAAGTTATGCAAAATTATCTTTTTAAACAGATATCTATCGTCAATGAAAAAAAAATTGACCAAAAAGATATTTATATCAAAAATGGCCGGATTCAAAAGATTGATGACAATATCAGTGTCAAAGAAAAAGTGACGGAGATTAAAGGCGATGGCAAGCATTTATTTCCCGGAGCCATAGATGACCAGGTGCATTTCCGTGAACCAGGCCTTACTCATAAAGCGACCATTTATACAGAAAGCAAAGCGGCTGTGGCAGGTGGTATTACCTCCTTTATGGAAATGCCAAATACAATTCCCAATGCGCTTACTGTAAGTTTATTGGAGGAAAAATATGCTATCGCAAAGCATCATTCACTTGCAAATTATTCCTTTTATATGGGGGTGAGCAATACCAATGCTGATGAGGTTTTAAGGGTAAACAGAAAGAAAAATGAAGTTTGCGGAGCAAAGATTTTTATGGGTTCCAGTACCGGAAGTATGCTGGTGGACAGTGAACCGGCGTTGCATAAGATCTTTAGCGAGAGCGAATTGTTAATTGCAACGCATTGCGAAGATGAAAAAGTAATAAAGGAAAATTACCGGATTTTAAAAGCTGTAAAACCAAATCTTACTCCTTCTGATCACCCGGTAATAAGAGATGAAAACGCATGTTTTAAATCTTCATCATTCGCCATTTCACTGGCAAAAAAATACGGCAGCCGTTTGCATATTTTACATATTACTACAGAAAAGGAATTAGCACTTTTTACCAATACAATTCCTTTAAAAGAAAAACGAATTACATCAGAAGTTTGTGTACATCATTTAAATTTTACTGCTGATGATTATGACAGATTGGGCTATTTAATAAAATGTAACCCAGCCATAAAAGAATCTAAAAATAAGGAAGCATTGTGGAAAGCCTTGCTGGATGATCGTTTAGATGTAATAGCTACCGATCATGCGCCACATACATTGGAAGAAAAACAACCACCTTATGAACATGCGCATTCAGGTTTGCCTTTGGTGCAGCACGCTTTGTTAATGATGTTGGCAAATTATAAAGAAGGAAGGATTTCTTTAGAAAAAATTGCAGAAAAAATGAGTCATGCGGTAGCAGATTGCTTTAAAATTAAAGATCGCGGATACATAAGAGAAGGGTATTTTGCAGATCTTGTTTTAGTAGATTTAAATAGATCCACTAAAGTAACAAAAGAAAATATTTTATATAAATGTGCGTGGAGCCCTTTGGATGGAACTGTTTATCCCGGCTTGATTGAACAAACGTTTGTAAATGGGAACTGTGTTTTTAAAAATGAAGGGAATGATAGTATAATATGGAATGAATCAGTGAAAGGGGAGAGGTTGTGTTTTAGAAGTTAGTGTTATTGAGCGTTTTATTACTATATTGATGTTTACAACGCTCATGGCTATCGGAATCAATAAATCGGAAAAAAGTAAAGCGGAAATGGAAACAGATAAAACCACTTTGGATGATCTTTCAATTTTTAATCATGAAGAGGAGTTTTCTGTTTTTAATAAATTAAATCTTACCAGAACCGTTGGAGGAAGGGAAAAACTGAGGCAGATCTTTCATAGATCGCTGGGTGATATCCGGGAGATAAATAATGTACATAAAACATTGCAAACGATCATTGAGCATCAAAGCCGGTGGCCGCTTATCATCAGCAATGGATCTATAATGATGATTCATAAATTTTATGAATCTTCTATAGATCTACCACCATCGCGCCCGACCATTACTTCCGCCAGCTATTATAAATTGTTTCACGGGCCCGATTTTTCCCTGATCAAATATTCTACCGGCCATGCTTTTGATTTTATAAAAGGAATGCAGCAAATTGTTTCTGTTTTTTTGAATGATGCCGCGCCTGATAATTTGAAAAGGATTTTGGAAAAAGCGCAAGTGCTTGTTGATAAAACACAACTGCAGATTATATCTCATAAAGTAAAAAGCAGTGATCTCTCCATAACGGAGATGCTTACACTGGCCTATTACATCCGTTTTCATTACAAACAACAAATGTTTGAACTAATTGAAATTTATTCGCACCTGGATGCGTGGTATGGTATGGCGATGGCAGTAAATGAATTTAAATTAGTTTTTCCTGTTTTTATTTCATCGGAAGAGCCGGTTTTAAAATCTAAAAAATTGTATCACATCCTGCTACATGATCCTGTGGCGTACGATGTAGAATTAAATAAGAAAGATAATTTTATGTTTCTGACAGGTGCTAATATGGCGGGTAAAAGCACTTTCATAAAAGCGGTGGGAAGCGCCGTTTTCCTGGCACATCTTGGCATGGGAATACCTGCGCAAAGTATGGAACTTTCTTTATTTGCAGGTTTGCTTAGCAATATCAATGTAATGGATAATGTAGCAAAAGGAGAGAGTTATTTTTACAACGAAGTACAAAGAATAAAGAATACGATCTTAAAAATAAATGATGGCAGAAAATGGTTGATATTAATAGATGAATTATTTAAAGGAACCAATGTGCAGGATGCTATGAAATGTAGTATAGTGGTAATTGAAGGCTTAATTAAAATAAAGCAATCCATATTTATTTTATCAACACACCTCTACGAGATAGGTGATGAACTGAAGAAATATCCCAACATCAATTTTAAATATTTTGAAACTAATGTTACTGAAGAGCATTTGAATTTTAGTTATCAGCTAAGGAATGGAATTAGTAATGACAGGCTTGGATATTTGATTTTAAAAAGAGAGAAAGTGATTGAATTGCTCGAAGGATTATAATCTAAGGGAAATAGTCTGAAAGATGAAGAAATTTATTGATAAAAAATATGCCTTTCAAAAATTGCATTTGTAACCTTAAGTTCAATTGAGAAGTTATTTTTAATCTTTTTAACCTTACGGGAAAACTCCATTGGAGTTTATTCATTCCATTCGGATGCAACGGGCGGTGCAATTGCCCGAAAAAAATGAAATGACGGTAGCCAAAGATGCTTATGAAGTTGGATTTAATAATCCTAAATATTTTTCATAATTCTTTAAACAGGCATATAATGCTATTCCGTCTTCCTATCTCGAAAGAAAGAAAAAAGAAGTGCCGGAATAAATATTTTGTTTTATATGAGATAAAACCAGAGAGGTTTAAAAAAAAGCAACTCCTTAGGTTGTATTCTGCTCCTACAAACCTTCTTAGTCAAAAATGGGATAAAAATCGAGAAGGCTATTCTCTGAAAAAAGGTCTTCGAATGAAAACAGATGAGACCATATAGGACTAATATACGGTAAGAAGAATTTAATATCTTTGAAAAAAAGATTATGCGGGAAATAGACAACGAATTTAATACCATTGTGGAAACTATCTAC
>JBDTEK010000381.1:0-5948 GCA_039922575.1 Ginsengibacter sp. | reverse complement strand
AAATATCCCCAGCAGGAGTACCCATACATGGATTTGCTGCAAAAAAATAAAAATCGCGGGAAACTTGATCCGGAATATGAGTTATTAGATACCGGTATTTTTAATGACAACAGGTATTTTGATGTCTTTATTGAATATGCTAAATATAACAGTGAGGATATTTTTATAAAAATTGAAATAATAAATCGCGGTGATGAAAAAGCTCCCATCACTTTTCTGCCAACTCTTTGGTTTTATAATAGCTGGCAATACGCTGGAGAAGAAAATAAACCTTCTATCACCTACATAAGTAACCAATCCGTAAAGACTCAGCATCCTACTCTTGGTGATTATTATTTTTATTTTCAGGCAGCTGATGATCTCCTTTTTACAGAGAATGAAACCAATTTTGAAAGGCTATACCAACGGGCGAATAAAAGTGAATTTGTGAAGGATAGTTTTCATGACGCTATCATTACCGGCAAAAACCTGCAGAAATTAAAAGATAAAAAAGAAGGCACTAAATGTTCGCCTGTTTATCGTTTTGAAATTGAATCCAAACAATCTAAAAGTATTTTTTTACGACTCAGTAATAAAAAAATTGATGATTTCTTTCCAAAAGATTTTGAGAAAATTTTTGAGAAAAGGAAAAAGGAGGCAGATGAATTTTATGGGAATATTCATCCTGTTGCATGTAACGAAGATCAAAGAAATATTCAGCGCCAGGCTTTCGCAGGTATGCTTTGGAACAAACAATATTATCATTATGATGTGGACAGATGGATCAACACAAGTGATGGAATAACACCAGATACGGAGCAGCGTAAAAATGGGCGCAATTGCCACTGGAAATATTTAAAGAACCAGGATATTCTCTCCATGCCAGATAATTGGGAATATCCATGGTATGCCGCATGGGATACTGCGTTTCATTGTATTACCCTTGCTGTTATTGATCCCTTATTTGCCAAACATCAACTGATTCTTTTGATGCGGGAATGGTACATGAACCCGCAGGGGCAATTGCCCGCCTATGAATGGAATTTCGGTGATGTAAATCCCCCCGTTCATGCATTCGCAGCTTTACAAGTTTATAAAACAGAGAAAAGAATTTATGGAACTGCCGACATTGAGTTTCTTAAAACAATATTTCAAAAACTCATTATCAATTTTACGTGGTGGATCAATAGAAAAGATGCCGATGGTAATAGTATTTTTGAAGGTGGTTTCTTAGGGCTTGATAATATCGGGCTTTTTAACCGGAGTATGGATCTGCCAGGTAATACTTTATTAGAACAAGCTGATGGCACCAGTTGGATGGGAATGTATGCCCTTGATATGATGAACATAGCCATTGAGATAGCGATTCATGATATTTCATTTGAGGATTCGGCTACCAAATTTTATGAGCACTTTGTTATAATCGCCGAAGCGTTGAATGAATTAGGATTATGGGATGAAAAGGATAAATTCTTTTATGATGTACTTTCTTTAAATAAATCGGATTCCTTTCCTTTGAAGATTCGTTCTGTAGTAGGATTGTCACCAATATTTGCCGTTACTGTCATTGAAAAAGAGGCTTTTGATGCATTACCTGATTTTACCAAACGGATGAAATGGTTTCAAAAGTACAGGGAAATGAATCACTTATACCTGCCCAGCCAGGAAAGAAGTAGCGACGAATCAGTTTTGCTTTCTTTGGTGCAGAAAGATAGGCTAAAAGATTTATTTGAAAAGGTGCTTGAGGAATCGGAGTTTTTATCGCCTGGCGGCATCCGATCACTTTCAAAGTTTTATGAAAACAATCCATATACGTTAAATTTTGGGGGACAGGATTATACCATTCATTATGATCCGGCAGATTCTACTTCAGGACTTTTTGGGGGCAATTCGAACTGGCGCGGCCCGGTGTGGATGCCAGTGAATTATTTATTCATAAATGCCATGAACAGTTTTGGATATTTTTATGGCGATGATTTAAAAGTAGAGTGCCCTACCGGATCGGGGAATTTATCAAACTTGACGGATGTGGGCAAAGAGATAACCAAAAGACTGCTATCTATTTTTGAAAAAAATGAAACCGGTGAAAGGCCTGAGTATGGGCAGTATAACTGGTTTTACAAAAAAGAAGAAAATAATAATTTACTGCTTTTTCACGAATACTTTCATGGTGATAATTCCCGCGGAATAGGAGCCAGCCATCAAACAGGATGGACAGGTTTAATTGCGAATTTAATTTTGGAAGTGGGAGAGGAAAACGCTTCAAATAAGGGTAAAGAGACAATAAATAAGAAATAAAAAAGTAAAAAAAAACAGTTCGTGCTGGAGTTCATAATGCAGCTGATAACTGTTTGTAAAAAAGAAAATAGATAAAAAAAAGTAACTTTTTCCCTCGCCCGTGATGAGATGCTATTGTCTATACTCCGGTCAATCAGAAAATAAAAGACTTCAAATACCTATGCTTTAATTTTCTTTTTAAAATTGGCAATAGCATCTCTTGTAAAATCGCTTAAAACCAAACGCCCGCTAATAGTTGCTCTTTGTTTTAGAAGTACATCCCAGTCCTCAGTTCCTTTCCAAAATATTTTTTTCATTTCGACAATTGCTTCAGGGCTTGAATGAGCGAGTGTAGAAGAAAGCCGGCCAATAGAGTCATCCATATTACTTGAAGATTCGTGAACTTCTGCGAATAATCCTTTCTTCTTCGCCCAATCAGAGTTGCGCCAAAGGGTAGCATCAATTGCAAGCTGGCTGAAAGCGGATGTCCCGATTTTTCTTTCTACTGCAGGGCCTACTACAAATGGGCCAATACCTAAAGCCAGTTCGCTTAATTTTATGTCCACTGTATTTATTGCTATTGCATAATCTGCTGCTGCAGCTATACCTACGCCGCCTCCTACACATTTTCCATGTATTCGGCCGATGATAAATTTATTGCATTTTCTCATGGCATTGATTACGTTGGCAAAGCCCATAAAAAATTTCTGGCCTTCCTCTTGATTATTAATTGCAACCAACTCGTCAAAACTGGCACCAGCGCAAAAAGCACCTTCGCCTGCACTTTTCAAAATAATTACTTTGCTATCGTGCGTGCCTGTATAGTGTATTTCGTGTGCAAGTTCATTTAACAATTTTCCAGGAAGTGAATTACTTTTTGGATGAAAGAATTCAATAGTTGTAATGCCATGTTCTGTCTGGGAATGTACATAGCCCTCGTTTGTTTCATTCATCATAAAAAAATTATTGTAACAATGAAAAATTTATGTGTTGATAAAAAATGCTTCCTTAGAAATTTCCAATTCATTTATATTAAAAATCCCTTCCTGAATCTCCTTTTTGATGCAATTACTTATTTCCAATATTAATTGAGGAAGATTATCTTTTATAATTGAAAATACAATTAATCTATCAATATTTACGTATTTGTGAACCACCCTGTTTCTGAATCCCTTTATTTCCTTCCACTTTATTTCAGAGATTTTTGTTTGGTGCCTTTACTAACTTTTGCCAGCTGTTCGTCTATTTGAATCATTAGCAAAGAAGCGTTAAATCTCTCTGATCATTTGTGATTTCCATCCTGTAAATTTAGTGTTTCTTCCTAATCATAGTTAATATAGTAGCCACACCTATTAAAGGCACTTCCGTTTCATCTAAAATTTCCACATACCATTTTACAATTCCTTTGGGAATATCTATGCCTTTTACATTTGCTGTTTCCGGTGTTATTTCTTTTAGCTCCTGGCTCACTTTTTCTTTGCAGGTAAAACGAATGTAAATTTCCGTTCCGGGATATACCGGTTTAGTGAATCGCAATTCATCAATTCCATAATTTAATAGAACCGGATTCTTTTCATAGCTGTCAACAAATAAACCGGCAGCGGCGCTCATAATGAAATATCCATGCGCGACCTGCTCTTCAAACATGGTGTCAGAGAAATCGGTTGTTTTGATGTGCGCATAAAAATGATCGCCACTCAGGTCAGCGAATTTATCAATATCTTCAGAAGTGATTTTTCTTTTTTCAGTGATCAATTGATCGCCGATCTCCAATTCTTCAAAATATTTTTTGAAGGGGTTCACATCTGTTTTCTTTCCTTTTGCATTCTGATGATATACGTTCGTAATGGCCGTAAGCATGGTTGGCGAGCCTTGCACAGCTACCCTTTGCATATAACGTTTTACGCCACGTAATCCACCCATTTCTTCGCCTCCACCTGCGCGGCCGGGGCCGCCGTGGGTGAGCATTGGTAATGGTGAACCATGGCCTGTACTTTCTTTAGCGCAATCTCTGTTGAGCACTAAAATTCTTCCATGATAAGTACCTGAACCCAGTACAAATTGTTTGGCAAATTTTTCACTCGCGGTAACAACCGTGCTGCAAAGGCTTCCCTTTCCTAGTTTGGCAAGGGCAATAGCCTCATCAATATTCATAAAGGGCATTAAGGTACTGACAGGACCAAAAGCTTCTACATTGTGTGCGGCTTCACTGGTAAAGGGGTTGTCATTTTTTAAAAGAAGCGGACTCATAAAGGCTCCTTTTTTGTTGTCGGCATCAATCAATTCCACGTCATCTAAATCACCATAGATTATTTCAGAAGAAGCTAATAGTTTTTGTACCTGGCCCATTACTTCAACCCTTTGAGATTGGCCTGCTAAAGAGCCCATTCGCACTTTTTCGTTTTCAGGATTGCCGATTGCTGTTTGAGCTAAAGCTTTACTGATGGCTTCCTGTACACCTTCCATTTTATTTTCACTAACGAAAATTCTTCTGATAGCCGTACATTTTTGCCCTGCTTTTGAAGTCATTTCTTTTCTAACCTCTTTAATAAAAATATCCCATTCCGGCATATCGGGCTTTACATCATCGCCAAGTACAATGCAATTCAATGAGTCTGCTTCCAGGTTAAAAGGCACGTTTTCCCTAAGTATATTCGGATTGGATTTGAGCATTAATCCGGTGGACGCTGAGCCGGTAAAAGTAATGACGTCCTGGGAAGTAACATGATCCAGAATATCGCCTGCGCTTCCACAAATCAACTGGAGAGCGCCTTCGGGTAAAATTTTTGAAGAGATTATTTCTCTTACAACAGCTTCGGTTAAATAAGAAGTAATGGATGCGGGCTTTACAACTGCGGCTACACCTGCCAGCAAATTAACTGCAATTTTTTCCAGCATGCCCCATACAGGAAAATTAAAGGCATTAATATGCAACGCTACTCCTTCTTTTGGAAGCAAAATATGTTGCGCAGCAAATGTGCCTCCTTTGCTTAAACCGATATTATCCCCATCCAAAGCAAAAATTTCATCAGGTAATCTTCTTCTTAACGACGCATTGGAAAAGAGATTGCCAATTCCGCCTTCAATGTCCACCCAACTATCCACACGGGTAGCGCCTGTTTTATAGCTGAGTGTATAAAACTTTTCTTTATTCTCTAAAAGGTGAAGTGCAAGAGCTTTTAACATTCTGCCTCTTTCCTGGAAAGTCATTTTTCTTAAAGCGGGACTGCCTTTTATTCTTCCATAATCCAGTATAGAAGCGAAGTCCAGCCCTTTTGTGGTGGCTGTGGCGATTACTTCGCCTGTTACCGCATTGTATAATTGCTGGCCATCGCCTTCACCTTCAATCCATTTTCCGGTTATATAATTTCCGAGTTTCATTTGTTTTTATTTTATGTAGCCGTTTGAACAAATCAAACGAATTTACACGAATTGAAAGAAAGAAAAAATGTAATTAATTTCCTGGTCGAATTTCAAAATGTCGGTTCTTATTAAAGGTGGCCAACCTTGGAAAAAGTGTTCTAAATATAGGTGCGAAGTTTTTAAGGTTGACAACCTTTGCAACATCTTAAAATGCACCCAATTTCCTAAATCTCATATTTGAGATTTAATGTAAAAATCAATTTCTTTGCAATTTTTTCCCGGAATTAGATCAACACTGTTGCTTCATTTTATTCCATAAATTTGATTTA
>JBDTEK010000380.1:0-16595 GCA_039922575.1 Ginsengibacter sp. | reverse complement strand
ATATTGAACAACGGAGATAATCTTTTTGTTAGTAAGCTGCGCCATTATTGTATGCAATTAACCGATGGAGTTCTCAAAATAAATGATGAACGGGAAACATTTTAATCCCATATAAATTTCATTTAATTTAAATTGCATTGTGAATTAAACTGCCTTTGATAGCCGTCTTCTGGATTTTAAAATTTTTTATTAAAAAAAATATAAATGAAAATCAAAAAAGCCCTTCTCCTGGGCGCGTCATTATTCGCATTTAGCCTGTTTTCAAATGCACAAATAAAAAAGGAAACTACTTCAGTAAAAGTAGATATCAGGCAGGACAGTATCAACAACTATAAAAAGCCACAAAAATCTGTAACGCATGGTAGTGTAACGGTAGAGGGTAAACGAATTAATTATGAAGCGGTGGCAGGAACCCTTATACTTAAAAACAAGAACGATTCACCCACCATCAGCATGTCTTATGTAGCTTATTTTAAGGATGATGAAAAAGATGCGTCTCAAAGGCCCATAACTTTTATCTATAACGGTGGCCCGGGAAGTGCTACTATATGGCTTCACATGGGAGCCTGGGGGCCACAGCGTGTTTATCTGAACGATACATCGCGGACCAAAGCACCCTACAAAACGGTGAACAATGATTATAGCCTTTTAGATGCAAGCGATTTAGTTTTTATTGATGCGCCCGGTACTGGTTTTGGGGAAATTATTACCAAAAGAATGGGTGGATCAGGTGAGCCGAAAGACTTTTTTGGTATTGATCAGGATGGGATGGCATTTGCTACATTTATTACTCAATTTATTACAGATTTCAACCGGTGGAATTCGCCCAAATATCTCTTCGGCGAAAGCTACGGCACTTTTCGCTCTGCTGTGGTTGCCAATTTACTTCAAACAGAAAATGGTGTGGGTCTTAATGGAGTCATCCTGCTTTCCCAATTGTTGTCTTATGAAAATATGTCGGATGCAGCAAAATCTCATCCGGGAGATGATTTGCCTTATGAGCTTGCTCTTCCGTCTTTTGCCGCAACCGCCTGGTATCATCACAAGCTTTCCAACCAGCCGGAAAAATTAGAACCTTTTTTAAGAGAAGTAGAGCATTTTGCAATGAATGATTACGCAATCGCGCTTAACAAAGGCGCTACTATTGACCCGGCTTCTTTTAATAAAATTGTAGAAAAACTTCACAATTATACCGGGCTAACGGATGCGTATATACGCAAAGCAAATTTAAGGGTTACAGGGCCGCAGTTTGCACAGGCTTTACTTAGTAATGACGATCAGATTACCGGCCGTTTGGATTCCCGTTTTTCCGGAGATGCAATTGATGCTTTGAGCGAAAATGCCGAATATGATCCTATGGATTCTTATATTGATGCACCATTCACTTCTACGTTCAATAATTATATTCGTACCGAGCTCAGGTTTGGCAAAGGAATGAACTACAAAGTTCGTGGTAATGTACGCCCATGGGATTTTAAACGCAAAGGCTTCGTTGGCTTTCCTAATGTAATGAACGACCTCGCGCAGGCAATGGTCTATAATCCGAATTTGAAAGTGATGTTGAATTCCGGTTATTTTGATTTGGGAACTCCTTATTTTGAGGGAGAATTTGAAATGCAACATCTCCCTATGCCTTCTTCATTACAAAAGAATATTGAATACGTTCATTATTTTTCGGGGCACATGGTGTATCTGCATCCTGAATCGCTGAAATTATTGCATGATAATGTAGCAAGGTTTATTAATTCTACTCATTAATAATATGGAAAACCAAACCTCCTTATTATTCTTGTCAAATAAGTAAAGTTCAGCGAGGTGATAAATGCTGATTAATTTCAATTTCTTATTTTTATAAAAGATATTATGTTAGGATAAAAAAATAGAGATAAGTTTTGCTCATCTCTATTATTGATCATGAACAGCGTTCCATACGATCATTACAATCATCTTTATTTTAAGAATTACCTCCTGACGACGAATCAGATTTGCCGGGATTACGGTTATTCTGATTTTGATTATTTTGATAATTCTGATTTCGGTAATTCTGATTATTCATGTCAGGATTTTGGTCGTTCATTTGGGAACTGCGGAAATTTATTTGCGCGTTAATGACTGATTGATCCCGTTCATTTTTTAAAGTCCGAATTTGCTGCCTTCTTTGAGTACCGGATAATGTTTTATCGTGCCTGGTGTCTTTGATTCTGCCCTTATAATCATTTTTAATGCTGGCTATTTGCAATGACAATTTGTAAGGCATTCTTCTTACATTATAATATGGAGAGGCGTAATACGGATATCCGAAATAAGGAGATCCAAAATAAGGGTATCCAAATCCAAAGTAGGGATTAAAGAACACTGGGCGATAACCGAACGATGAAATAAAAATGTGGGTATTTGGAGCATGATGATATCCACCAATACTTTTTCGTTGTGCTGATGCTCCTAATGACATTGATAATGATATCATTATAATTAATAGCGTTTTCATAATATTCGTTTTTTAAAATTTTCAAATGTTTAGACGATAATTTGCGTAAAAAGTATTCGGAGATTCATTGATTATAACTTTCTTGTAACAGTTCGTCATTCGATTAAATTAAAATTCTAAAAGGATATGCAAACGACATTTCAGACGAAAATATTTCGTACCACTTTTTTGATTCTAATGCAACAGGAGCATTGTGTTTATTAAATGGAGCAGTAACGGATTAAGACAAATTAAGTTTATCTTAACCACCTTCACTCATTGATGATTTCGGTTTTATTGTGGAAACAATTTTATCTAACATGCAGATGGCAGCCCAGTGAATATCTGAAATGATTTTATTGTTGAAATTATTGTTTACCAATGCTTTCATTGAGTTATTTATTCAACCAATCTGCAGGGTATTCCCAAGTCTTCGGATAAATAATAAGTAGCGCAAACCCGATGATACCCATCCGCAATTATAAGTTTATCGTCTTTTTTCACTAATAATACCGGTGATAATTTGCCACCCTTCTTTACTTTCTTCAGGTTCTCTTTCACATGAATATTATCTTGTGGTAAAAGAGGCAAATTACTGGCCCTCAAAATATCTTTGGCTTTCTTAATAATGGTAGTTGCACTTTTTAATTTTTCTGTCAATATCTTACTTTCATCTGTTGTAAGAAGCAATTCCAAATAATCAGTAGCCGCGGGAAAGTCGTGTTCTTCCGGGTTTTTCATCCAAAATTTATTCATGGTTTTTATTTTATATTTTTATTAAATGAGTAGGGAATGCGCCGGAAAAAGCCTTCAGCGGGTGAGCGACCCTACAAATACATTTGCCGTTCAATAAACTTCCGCCACCAATGTATCTGATAGTGCCTGAAATGGGGGTAGCACTGCTTTTCGTCCTAACCGAAACCCGGATACTGGAATCAATCCGCGGTTCAAAAATGGCCAAAGTATTATTTAACAGAATAACACCTTGAAGCCTTTTATTTACATTTATTTGGTTTACCTGTACTTCAGAATTGAAAAGTAGAAAAGTGCTGATTAATAATAATAGTAGAAGATGTTTCATTTTATTTTTTTTGGAAGACGATAATGAATCAGCGGAGTATAAGGTTAATTAATACCTTAAATCATATTTCTAAAAAACCAAAGGATACGGAAATGAATTTTCTATTGAAATGATTCAATTAATCGCGCTTAAATCAGAAGGTAAATTTTATTGTTAATTGCATATTCAATATGAGAACTTAAATATAATTTAAATTGGATTCATTCTATATCAACTAAAATAATGATTTTCTTATTTTATGCCTGACTCGAAATAAAATGACTTTTTTATTACAAATAAAATGACAAAAAATGATTTCCGGCACAATTTATAGAATAATACTATTTTATTAAACTCCATCTAAAATCAATTTATTTTTATGAAAAAGATTACAATAATCCTTCTTTTTGTGTTTGGCTTATTCACGGTGACTATGGCTCAGACAACTTCTGCAAAGCCTAATTCAGTTACTTCTGCCAAACAAGACAAAGCAACGATAGCGGCGCAAAAAAAGGCTGATCGTGCGGCCAAAGCCATGGCCAAAAAACAGGCAAAAGAGTCTGGGCAGACATTGTCTACCGGTAACTCAACTACAGCTCATTTGAATAAAAACGGCACTCCTGACAAACGATTCAAAGCCAATAAACAGCCGACTGCTGCGCCACAAGTTCAGCCTCAGGTGCATACTCAGGCTTCAGTACAGACTCAAACAACAACTATCGCACCGGCAAGAGTAAAAAAGCAAACGACTCAGATAGCGAATGCAAATACGGTGAAAACTGCTGATAAAGCAATAAGCACCGATGCTGAAGGAAGAACGATCTACCAGGGACCTAGAGGAGGAAAATATTACATAAATAAAAACGGGCACAAAGAATACGTAAAATAATAGGTTCATGTGCTCTTCAAGAATTATTTTTTATTAGTGAGTAACAAATGCAGAAATTCAAAGGCACGGAAATATTAATGCGCATTAAACCATGCAGCAGTTTCATTTAAAGTGTTAGTAACAAGATTTGCATTGTCCCACCAGCTGTGAAAAATGAAAGGATAAATTACCAATTTTTCGGCAACTCCAAACTGTTTAAGTTCATTGTCCAAAGAAATGGATTGTACCGGAGGTACTACAAAATCAATAGAACCCGCGAATAAAATAGTGGGAACTGTAGATTTAGTTACATGATAATATGGGCTTGCCTCTTTATATCTCTGTTCTGAAGCGGCGTTTAATGGTGCTCCCAGATAAGGAGCAATAGTGGTGGCGCCAACAATTCCCAAATTTTCCGTTGCACCAGTGAAGAGGTTTGTAGGAGTGGATAAGCCTCCGGCAGCTTTTATTTTACCATCAGCGTTTCTTGTGTATGCGTACGATAAGGATAAGTGCGCTCCTGCGCTATGACCGGTAATATAAAAGTTTTGATTGCTGAATGTGTAATATCCGGAATTAGTTGATAGGTAACTTATTACCTGCCCAATATCATCTAATTGCATATTATAATTATCCTTACTTTGGGGCGATAACCTGTAATTAATATTGGCGACTGCAAAGCCTCTTTCTTTCAATCCATTTGCAAAAAACGTAAATTCACTTTTATCGCCACTGTTCCAGCCGCCACCATGAATAAAAATCACAATTTTACTATCAATTGTTCTTTTCGCAGGAAGAAACAAATCCAATTTATTTGCTGTATTGGTTCCGTAAGAGATGTCTTTAATTGTTGTATCAAACAATGGCAAAGTCCCTACAGGAGTTGTTATTTCTTTTGTGCAGGAAAAAAGAAATAAGATTAAAAGAAAAGGTAGAGCAGATAATTTCATAATGAAGATTTAACGTTTTGCTACAATTTTTAGGCCATATCTAATATTTGGGAATACAGTCCACTTATTTTGAATGGAAATCGTTGACCCTTTGATAATTTGTCGGGATTATTTTTCATCATTTTTAAATACATCATCTATTACATTAAACTTACTCTTATTATCGTCTAATGCTTCCTGTATTTCTGAAGCAAGCAAACCGGTGGAGTCGCCCGAATGTTTTATAAAAATGATTTCCGGATGTTGAAACGTAAAAAGAGAATGAAATTTCTTTTCAGATTCTTCTGAAAGATTGTCAATTAATAAAATGATATCAAATTTTTGTTGATGAAAAATAGTAATGGCACTTTCATCATCTACTGTTCCGGTGCCTCCCCATTTGGGGTTTTCATTGATGAACCTGAGTAATTTTTGAAGCACAACGGGATCTCTTCCGATTCCTAATATTTGAATTTTTTCCATAAAATTATTTTAAGTTAAGTTGGATGAAATTACATCAATAATTGTGCGAAAGATAGAGAAAGGTCGCAATCCATTTTAAATTCTTTTGGTAAGATGAAATATTGAAAGGATAAAAATAGAGCCTGATTTTTTAGAATCTGTTTACTTTGAATGCGCTTATATCTATTGAAGTACTTCTGTTTTCAACGATATCACTGATTATTTTTCCGGAACCGGCTCCTTCGGAAATCCCCAACATGGCGTTGCCGCCTGCAACTAATAAATTCTCAAAATGATCTAACTTACCTATGTAAGGCAAGCCATCCGGAGTTACGGGGCGCAGACCGGTCCAGATTTTTTCTTTCGGCGGCAAATCAATTTTTAAACCGGGATAAAATCGTTTTACTGAATTATAAATCCCCTGCATTCTTTTTATAAGAACAGTATGGTTAATTCCGCTGAACTCCATAGTGCCACCTATTCTCAGGGAATGTTTCCATGGGGTAATGGCGCATCTTCCATCAACTAATATCCCGGGATATCGTACATTTTTTTCTATATAGTCATAGGTATAACTGTATCCTTTCCCTCCTTCTAAAAGTAGATTAACTCCTAAAGTTTTTGCAAGGCGCGGAAGCCAACTGCCTGCACATAAAAGAATTTCATCTGCTGTAAAAGTTCCTTTATCAGTTATTACTTCTTCTATTTTTTTCCCCTTTCTTGTAAATCCTGTAACAGTAGTGTTCAATTGAAATATAACTCCATTTTTTTGAAGGTGGTTTTTCATAGAGGTCATAAATTTACCTGGATGAATATGAGCATCATTTTTAAATAAGACCGCTCCGTAAATATCAAGTTCTACGTCAGGTTCTTGTTTTTGCAATTCTTCACGATTGAATATTTCCGTTTGAAGGCCAAACTTTTTAGATTTCTCCGCTACTTTTAATTCTGCCTCAAATGTTTTTTGTTCATGGCACATCATCATGCAGCCATTTTCCTCCATTTCAAAAACATCACCAATGTCATCTCTTATTTCGTTCATTAATTTGCGGCTGAGATTCAAAAGGTCTGTGAGGTAAGGTGCGTTTTTATCCGCGATCTTTTGACTGCTGTTTTTATAAAACTGAAAGGCCCATTTCATCAAGTGAAGATTCATTCGTGGTTTTATGTAAAAAGGGCTTGTACTTTTCAGCATATACTTTAATCCTTCTGCAATGATACCCGGTGAAGCGAGCGGCACAAAATGGCTGGGAGATAAATATCCCATGTTGCCAAAAGAACAGTTATTTGTAATGTCGCCACTGTCAATTACTGTAATTTCATAGTTTTTCTTTTGCAGGTAATAGGCAGAGCAAAGGCCATTGATACCTCCACCAACAATAATTATTTTTTTATTTTTCAATGGAGCATCATTATTTATAAACATCCTTTTTTAAATTGAAGAACTGTTTTGAGTTTGAAATTATTAATGAATTCCTTTCCTGTTTGTAAAACAGAAACCACGTGTTACATTGGATGTTTATTTTTTAGGTTCTGATAAAATCCTAAATAAAAAATGGATTTAAAGAATCTGGTTTTTCAAAAGATCTTCAAAAGAATCTCTTTTGCGTATAAGTATTGGACGGCCATCTTTGAATAAAACTTCTGCAGGTTTTAGTCTCGAGTTAAAGTTGGATGACATTTCAAATCCGTAAGCGCCGGCATTATAAAATACAAGACGATCGCCTTCCCGGATTTCGTTGATCTGCCTTTCCCATGCAAAGGTATCGGTTTCGCAAATATTACCCACAACAGAGTAATTTTTTTGAGCACTATTTTTATTGCTTATGTTTTCAATTCGATGATAAGAATTGTAAAACATCGGGCGTATCAAATGATTAAAGCCGCTGTTGACATTTGCGAAGGTAGTGGCGGAGGTTTCTTTCAGTAAATTTACTTCTGTAATCAAATACCCTGCAGCGCTTACCAGGTATTTTCCAGGTTCAAACCAAACCTGGAAATGTTTTTCAGTCCGGTTAAAATACCTGGTAAATGATTCATTTACTTTTTCTGCAAGCAGGTTGATGTTTGTTTCTGTATCACCAGTTTTATAAGGTACTTTAAAACCACCACCCAAATCAATTACTTCTAATTCTTTAAAAAAAGGTATCAAATGAAAAAGTACTTCAATTCCCTGTACAAAAACATCTACGTCATCAATTTCACTTCCCGTATGGATGTGTAAATTTTGGATGAATAAATTATGCTTATGTACTACAGTTAATATTTTTTCGATTTGATCTGCAGGGATACCAAATTTACTTTTGTCGTGTCCGGTGGAGATTTTCAGGTTTCCTCCTGCTAAGATATTGGGGCGTAAACGAATTCCTACAGGGTAGGAATGGCCATACTTTTTTCCGAATTTTTCTAAATTGGAAAGACTGTCAATATTAATGTGAACACCCGACTGCTGCGCCTCTTCTATTTCACTAAAGGCAATTCCATTAGACGTATATAAAATTTTTTCTGGAGGAAAGCCTGCATACAATGCAAGTTTCACTTCATTGATGGAACTACAGTCAACATTGGCTCCCAATGATTTCACGAAACGCAGGATATTAATATTAGTAAGCGCTTTGCTTGCATAAAATATCACTACATCCTGATTACTAAATGCGTGTTTTAATTTGTTGTATTGTGCTGCAATTTTTTCGGCATGATAAACATATACCGGTGTTCCAAATTCATTCGCGATATTATTTAATTGAGCATAAGAAAGTTCCTCTGGCATAACTTTTTTTAGTTGAAACGAAAATAAAAAATTTAAAAAGAGTAAATAAAAGTAGGTTCTTTGGTAAATTTAATGGAATCCGGTTTATGGGTTGTTGACCTTAGTAGAAAACTCCCATATATACTTTACAGAAACCTTATTAGGATAGGCCGGTCAGCAATAATATAATTAGAGTTTATATCTGTATTTCATAGCTTTTCTACTTCCACTAAATTTGCCGATGAACGTAAAACTATCATCCTTTTGAGCTTCAGGTCATTCGGATCAAAAACTTTATTTCTGTATTTTCGCCACCTGCAATTTTTTTGATTACGAAGCTACAAAGAGTCCGAAGGTTTTTTCGCAAAAAAATAAGAAGTAACCCAGGAAAAATTACAAGAGATTCAATTGCATTTTAGGATAGAAAAATATCTTCTGAATTATTTTCTTCTTCTGAATTATTGATTAAATCCAGGGAGTCTTTTTCAATTTCTTTTTTTATCATTTCAATATCGTCTATAATTACTTCTGCTTTTGAAGTTTCATCTGCTTCACTATTTGTTTTATCTTCCTTTTCAATTATTGTTGCCTCTATTATTTCCTGGTTAAGGATTTCTTTAATTTTAGGAAGATCTTCTGCAGAGTTGATCCCGAAGTAATCCATAAAAGATTTTGAGGTAGTATAAATCAATGGTTTACCAGCAGCGTCCTCTTTTCTGCCGGCAATGATTACCAGGTCTTTTTCCAAAAGTTTTTGAACCGCATAATCACAATTCACTCCGCGGATCAATTCAATTTCAGATTTGGTGACAGGCTGTTTATAAGCAATGATAGAAAGTGTTTCTATTGCAGCTACGGACAATTTTTTTAAAAATTTATCGCCGTTTAATTGAGCAATTGTTTTATGGAAATCTTTTTTTGTAAGAAATTGCCAGCCGCCTCCGCTTTCTGTTACTTCAAATGCATAAAATTCTGAATCGTACTTTTGTGAAATAGCCTGTATAGCGGCTTCCACTTGTTCTGTTGTAGCACGGTCTTCAATAAACGCCAATGCATTATTCAATAATTCCACGATGTCATTTATTGCTAAAGGCTTTTCACTGGCAAATATGAGTGCTTCAATATGTGGGATTATGATGCTTAGTTCCATTTATTAAGTCTGCAATTAGCTACAAAGCCAATCATGTCTGAATTTTTAACCTTGTAATGCAGCAGCGCCACTTACTATTTCTGTAAGCTCGGTTGTAATTGCCGCCTGCCTTGCCCGGTTGTAACTTATTTTTAAACTTTTTAAGAGTTCATTAGCGTTATCAGTTGCTTTGTCCATAGCCGTCATGCGGGCGCCATGTTCGCTGGCGTGTGCGTCCAACATGGCTTTATACAATTGGGTGTTTAATATTTTGGGCATTAATTCTTCAATCAAAACATCTTTATCGGGCTCAAAAATAAAATCAGCTTTAGATTCACCTTTTTTTCTTTCTGCTTTTTTTACCGGTAAAAATGGCTCAGCGATAAATCGTTGGGTGCCGGCATTTTTAAATTCGCTATAAATAATATCTACAGCATCTACATCGCCATTGGCAAATGCCTCCATTGCATATTTGGCTGCCGCAGCAACACTTTCAAAGTTTAAATCAGAAAAAATACCCCAGAAGCGGTCCACTACTTTATACTTGTTTTTTACAAAATGCTCATATCCTTTTTTACCTAGAGGTAGAATTTCCACATTTCCCTTGGCGAATTGAGTAGCATATTTTTCCTTAATATCTAATTTGGTAAGCTTTATTAAATTACTGTTGTAACCCCCGCATAATCCACGATCACTAGTAATTACGATTATCAAAACTTTTTCTACAGGGCGCTCTTTGGCAAGCGCCATAGAGATATCGCCTTCAGAATTGCCTACAATATTACTAAGCATTTCCTGTAGCTTTTTGGCATAAGGCCTCATTTGGTTAATAGCATCCTGTGCCCTTCTTAGTTTGGCTGCACTTACCATTTTCATAGCTTTGGTAATTTGCTGCGTACTTTGAACGCTTTTAATGCGGTTTCTGACTTCTTTTAAAGCGCCACTCATATCTTTTTTGTTTACGGGCTGCAAAGTTAAGTGAATGAGGGTATAAAACCATGTAGTAATTACATAAAAAAAGCCTCCGGAAGAAGGCTTTGGTAATACGGTTGTCAATTGGAATTAGAAATTCATCTTTTCAAGTGGCCATTGAGGGTCGCAAGGTCTTTATTAGAATAATCGGTGTATTTCTTTGGATAGATTTGAATTACAAAAATAGTCAACTTTTGTTGGTTTATAAGCTGGTGAGGTTCTAAAATTATCCGTATAGGACAATTTAGATGTAAAGACAATGGTTGATTATCCTATCTTATCAAAATCTTTTGGCAGGTAATTAAATTCTTTTTTGAAAGCGCTGGAGAAATTACTCAAATTAGCGTAACTGATCATATCGCCTACTTCAGAGACAGAGTACAATCCCGAACCTAGTAATTCCTTTGCTTTGTGCATCCTGTTTTTTTGATAATATTCATACAAACCCATGCCAAATGCATTTTTGAAAACTGACTTTAATTTGGATGCGCTCATACAAGCCATTCTTGCCAGTATGTCAATACTAGGAAATTCAGAAGCAAAATTTTCTATCAGAAAATTTTCAACCTTTAAAATGTTCTGAACATCTCTTGCATTGGTAGGAAAAGAATTTCCGGATAATCCGTTTTTCAGTATATTTTCTAAAAATGCTTCCAGCAGGCGAAGTACCCTGTTATTCAAATATAAACCGGGTATTGAAGAAGTATGATCTTCATCAAATATTTCACTAAGAAGTTTCTGAGTCTTAGGATTCAGAAAAGATTGAAACACATCTTTTTCTCTGAACAAAGCGTAATTGGCGGTATCAGGATGGGCTATTTTTTCCTGCAGCCATTCTTCTGTTATTTGAATGGTTAAACCTTTTACATAAGTACCTTCAGAAAGTGTAAGCGATTGAGACGCAAGGCTATTAGTCATTAACAAAGAACTATAATTTTCTTCATTACTATTAACTATTAGCTTATTATTTATGAAGACTGAAAGATTTTTGCAATTACGGTATTGATAAAAATAAATAATAAGAAAAAATTTATCAGAAGCCTCTGTTGAAAAAATAAAGTCTGTGTTCAATTTATAATCTACGATTCTGTAGGAGAGCCCTTCTTCAATGAAGTAAACTTTAGCGAAACCTTTTGCAAAGCTTTCAGGATAAATAACCATATTTTTATGAGGGTCTGTATGTAAATGAGAAGAAAAATCTTTGATCCAATTTTCCAGTTCCGGCTCGTTTGAGACATAATTAACTGCATTTTTAATTTTACTCACTAATATAATTTTGTTTTAAGAGGAAGGCTAAATTCATTAAAAGTAAGGAAAGGATTCGATGGTTGCTTGGCAGAAGCAATTTAAAATGTAGAAAAGTTTGCCAATTTTAAAAAGTTCATATCATATCATTTTTATTTGAAGCAACACAACGAAGAATTAAGTTACGAAAAATGACCGGAAAGTACCGGCCATTCAATTCTTTATAAATCTGCAATCACACTATATAATCAGCATCGCATCGCCATAACTAAAGAATCTATATTTATCTTTAATCGCTTTTTTATAAGCGTCCATCATCAAATCATATCCTGCAAAAGCGCATGCCATTATCAGAAGGCTTGTTTTGGGTAAATGAAAATTAGTGATCAATGAATCGGCAATATTAAAATTATAAGGAGGATGAATAAAATGATTAGTCCATCCTTCAGAAGGTTTTAGTAATTTTTCTGCAGTGAATGATGTTTCCATTGCACGCATGGTAGTAGTGCCAACAGAACAAATACGATGCTTTGTTTCCTTGGCTTTGTTTACGATTTTGCAGGCTTCTTCTTCAATCCGGTAATATTCTGCATCCATTTTATGCTTACTTAGATCTTCAACTTCTATTGGACGAAAAGTGCCGAGTCCTGTGTGTAAAGTAACTTCAGCAAAACGGACACCTTTTATTTCTAAACGCTTGATGAGTTCTGCACTGAAATGCAAACCTGCTGTAGGCGCGGCTACTGCACCTTCATGTTTTGCATATACTGTTTGATATCTTTCTTTATCTTCCTCATCGGGTTTGCGTTTTATATACTTTGGCAAAGGTGTTTCACCCATAAAATAAAGCATCTTTCTAAATTCTTCCTCATTACCATCCCAAAGAAAACGAATGGTTCTTCCGCGGCTGGTAGTGTTATCAATTACTTCTGCTACCAGCTCATCGTTTTCTCCGAAATATAATTTATTGCCCACGCGAATTTTACGCGCAGGGTCAACAATTACATCCCAAAGACGATTTTGTTTATGTAGTTCTCTTAAAAGAAATACTTCTATTTTAGCGCCGGTCTTTTCCTTTTTGCCATACATACGCGCAGGGAACACTTTGGTATTATTTACCACAAAAACATCTTTGTCATCGAAATAATCCAACACATCTTTAAAATGTTTGTTTTCGATTTTACCAGTGGCTCTTTCGATCACCATCATTCGGCTGTCTTCTCTTCTTTTAGTTGGATTTTGTGCAATTAGATTGAGAGGAAGGTCAAATTTGAATTGACTTAATTTCATGTGCAATTATAATTTAAAAGTTTAATTGTCACATGCCATTTACTGTGTTTACAGAGATACGTGCCCGTTTGCGCAGGCCACTTATCATGTTACGGCATGATTTTTAAAGGTCGCAAAGGTAATATAAATTTATGAGCAAATTTGAAAATTTTATTGATACGGATTGTTAATGGTTAAATGCTTCAATAATTCAATAATTTAAATGATTAATGGTAATAATTCCAGCCTCTCTACGTTTTGTATAATACGCTAATCAGCTATCGAATAATTTGACATTTACCAGCCCCAGAATTTCACCAATTAATAATTCCACAATTTGTACATCATGCCGGTTCAACAATAACAAGCTTATTTGGTAAAATTGGTACTTTCACTCACCTTTAACAAAAACCACTATCTGACCTATGTCTTTGAGATTCTTAATAGCCACGATTTTTTTCGATCTTCTTTTTATTTTACCTCAAAAAGTAAATTCGCAAAATCAGCCTCCTAAAAAATACCAGAGTCTTTTATGGGAAATAACCGGAAATGGTTTAAAGAAGCCATCCTACCTTTTTGGTACCATGCACGTGAGCAATAAAATGGTTTTCCACCTGGCAGATTCTTTTTATTATGCTTTACAAAATGTAAATACCGTCGCTATAGAATTGAATCCTGAAGTGTGGCAGGTAGAAATGGCCAAACTGGATCAGCTTCAAAAGAATTATAAAAGTTTTGCACAGGGAAGTATCAATGATTATCTGAATGAGGCATCTTTTAAACTGAATGATTATGAAGATGAATTGAAGTTGGCTTTACAATCGGAGCCAACCATTGTAAATGGATTATTATACCGG
Organism: Ginsengibacter sp.; assembly: GCA_039922575.1. Lineage (GTDB taxonomy): Bacteria > Bacteroidota > Bacteroidia > Chitinophagales > Chitinophagaceae > Ginsengibacter. The sequence goes on along the minus strand of JBDTEK010000380.1, from coordinate 2,588 downwards.
ACGTATAAAACGAAGGAAGATTTTGAAGAAGACACTTTTTTAGATCTGTATATTTATCAAACTGCCAAAAAATTAGGAAAAATAACTACCGGTGTTGAAGATTATTTTTCGACAGAAAAAACGGTGCTGGAAGCCTATGCAGATATGGCCAGCGAAAAAAAGAAAAATTATGATTCAGGGAATGAATCTCCCTATGAAACCGAAAAAAAAGTAGAAGATGCCTATCGCAGGGGAGATCTTGATTTATTAGATTCACTGGAAAAAATCCTATTGGGCCCGGAAACTTTTCGCGATAAATTTTTAATCAAACGAAATGAAATTCAGGCAAATTCGATAGATACCATTCTTAAAAAGAATACATTATTTGCCGGTGTAGGTGCGGCTCATTTACCCGGAGAAAAAGGAGTAATAGAACTTTTAAGGCAGAAAGGATATCATTTGAGACCGGTAAAATTAATTTATAAAAATACTTTTCGCCAAAATGAAATTGACAAGAAGAAGGTGCCGGTAAAATTTTACTCCCAGGCACCTGCTGATAGTTTATTTTCTGTAGATGTGCCGGGGAAAATGTATAAAATGTCCACCGATTATTCAGGATTAGACCGAAGCCAATTCGCCGATATGAGCAACGGGACTTATTATTTAATAACAAGAGTGGAAAGCTACAACAGCTTTAGCAGCAATACCGAACGGGATGTTTATGAAAAAATTGACAGCATGCTATACGAGAATATACCCGGCAGAATCATCAGAAAAACTGCAATTATTCGTAATGGTTATAATGGTTTCGATATTACCAATAAAACGCGCCGCGGCGACATACAGCGCTACCAGATATTTGTAACGCCCTTTGAAATCCTGATTTTTAAAGTAAGCGGAAAGGAAATGTATGTTAATGGCCCGGAGGCAGAAAGGTACTTCACCTCTATTCAACTTAAAACCCCTGTAAACGAGTCGAATCTTTTTGAACCAAAACAAGGAGGATTTCAAATTAAATTGCCACAGACACCACATGAATATGTAAACGGTAGCGGCACGGATGGTATGGATCGTTTGGAATATTCAGCGATTGATAAAACAACAGGTAACTCGTTTTTTATTTTTAAAAAGACAGTAACTAATTTCGGATTTTTGGATGAAGATACTTTTGATTTGAATCTGGCCTATGAGTCTTTTAAAAGCTCGCCTTTTATAAAAAGCGATGGTGGAAAAACGTTTGGCATTTTTAAGAATCATCCTTCGCTTGATGCTTCTTTTACTTTGAAAGATGGTAGTTATTCAAAACTGAAAATACTGTTGGATGGCCCGCATTATTATTTACTCGCTGCCAGGGGGAAAGATTCAACGGGTGATTTCTCCGGATTTTTCTCTTCATTTAATTTTTTACCCTTTAAATATGATGCGCCTAAAGCTATTACAGATACTTTTCTTCATTTTAAAGTGATAACGCCTGTGGTACCTGAATTGGAAGAAAATTTTCGGGCACTGATTGAAAACATTTCTGCAAAGAGTTATAAAATATCCGGAAATGAAAATGAAGCATATTGGCCTAAAGCAAAAAATGCTTTTTTTCAAAATGAACCAACAGGAGAAATAATAGCAGTAAGCATGCAACAGCTCCCTCAATATTTTCAGATAAAAGATAACCTCAATTTTGCAGAAGAGGAGAAGAAAGATTACCTCATGAATAATGATATGGTGTTGTCCCAATTCGATTCATCAATTATTGATAACCAGACATCTGTATGGAGGTTTACTATTACAGACACAGGTAGTTCGCGCTCCATTCAGCGGATGTTGCTCTACAACAATGGAAGGCTTTACAGGATAGCCACTATGGGAGATACCTCAAAAAATCAAACGGGATTTATCAAAACATTCTTTTCAAGTTTTCGCCCTCAAAGAACAGACTCTTCAATGTTTGACATAAATGAGAGCAAAACGGATCAGTTTTTTAAGGATTTGCAAAGTACAGATAGCGCAACACATACAAAAGCATTATCCGCATTTTCCAGTATTCATTTTTCAAAGAATGATATTTTTAAATTAAGTAACCTCATTCGGAATGTCAAATTTAAAGACAAAGATTATTTTGAAATAAAAGTAAAAGCAATTAAGGAACTGGGATATATAAAAGGAGAAGGGACAGAAGAACCTGTAGTGAAGCTGCTGCGGGAGGTGTATGAGAGCACAGGAGATACGTCCACTTTTGAAAACGTGGTGGTAAAATCGTTGGCAAGGAACGAAACTAAAAGCTCCTATAAATTTCTGAAGGAACTTCTGATGCGTGACCCTCCATTATTTGAAAACAGTTATGATTATTCCACCTTCTTTTCAGACATTAATGATTCACTTCTTCTTGCCAGGACTTTATATCCTGATATACTTCATCTGCTTACGATAGATGACTATAAAGATGAGATTACTTCCACGCTTGCCATGCTGGTTGACAGTAATTTAATATCAGCAAAGGATTACAGGAATTTTTATACCAATCTTTATTTTGATGCAAAAATTGCCCTCAAGAAACAGAGATCAAAAGATGAAAAATTAATGAAGAAAGAGATCAGGACGGATAATGATGATGA
>JBDTEK010000379.1:0-3796 GCA_039922575.1 Ginsengibacter sp. | reverse complement strand
TTACCTTTCTTTTTTTCTTGAAAAAAAAAGAAACAAAAAATTCAAGGAAAACCCGATCGCTCTCCCGAAATTCGGGATTTTTCCATGCCAGCTCACGGCAAAAGCCCTTAGCAGTAATTTGCTCTCACTTAACCATCTTTTGGACGCCAGGTGTTGCAACGCTGAAAACAGGTAAACAGTATGGAGAAAAATATTTGATTAGCGCAGCAGGCTATTGTCAAAGCGAGAAATTAAGTAGTGCCTTGCGGTAATCAAACATTCAATTCTAATGCGGGCAAATCTTCATAAACAAATTCTTTCGCAGGTTCCAATACCTCTCTGAAATCCTTTGCAATTGTTCTGGCTTGCATTTCTTCAGCAGGAAATTGCGTTGCCGCAATCTCTAAAATTCTCTTTTCATCAAGGTTTCCAAATATCCATTCGTGAGCCAGGTCTTCATTCAAAATAGTTGGCATTCTCTTTTTGCTGTTATGAACCTGCTCCATTAAGCTATTAGCCATTGTGGTAATGATGGCAAAAGATTCCACATATTCGCCAGTGGATTTATCAGCCCAGGGCTGCCAGATACCAGCCATATAAAAATATCCTTTGTCCTTCAAATTTACAAAATAGGGATATTTAATAGCTGTCTTTAAAGGCTTGCCGGTTTTCTTATTCAAAGGGAAAACATGCCGCCACTCATAAAACCCTGTTGAAAGAACAAGGCACCTTCTTTCCAAAGCTGCATTCCTGTATATCTTTCCTGGCTTCAACAATTCTTCACTCACGGCATTCAGCAAATTAAAACCAGGATGAAATTTACCGGTATTGTCCTTATATCCAATCCGCATCTTCGCCACATCCTCTCTCGTCTTTATATAGGGAGGAATAAAACCCCACTCCATTTTTACAATATCAAAATCTTCTTTACCAGGAATTGGTTTAAGTACTGCATTCATGCTATAATCAAAACCTATCTGCAGATCACGGTTCAAAAAATCATAATTGGCAACAGCTTTTTCTAATTGTTTCAACCGGATGTATTCATCCCTTGTTACTTTTTGTCCATTATAAAAACACATGATTGTTTATTGAGAAGATTTAAAATATGCCGTGATCAACGGCCCCACTTCCTCTGCTTCCTTTTGCCTTCCTTCCGGTATCGAAGTCCAGAATTTGTATGAATCAGCACGATGTCCTCCTGTAATTACTAATGGCCGCCTGTTATCAGGAAAGATAATTTTAAAAATTACCTGTGAACCAATAGAATGCCTTGACACTTTTATTTTCGCACCTTTATATTCTAATTCAAAATTATCCTGGCTGCTTTGCATTGAACTAAATTAAATGAAAAGTAGAACGCTGCCACCTTTATCCAAAAAATTTTAGGGTATTCAAATTTATGAATTTACTCAGGAAGAACAAGTACAATTTCAAGAAGCTTCTTTACCCAACGGAAGATATCGTTTTCAATAAATCTACATTTTTAAACTCCGAATCTTTATTTGATCTTTTATTAAATCCTCATTAAAATCCTTTGAAAGCGGGATGTCAACGATTAAATTTTCTGGAAAGTCAACATGCACAGCCGGACTTATTTATTTTAAAAATTTTGAAGCCTCCAGGATAGAACATACATATTGAAGGATGAATTCAAAAAATATTTTCAAGTCTCTTCTAAATAAAATTCATTTATCCGGTCAGAAAATCGTGCTTGAACTTCATGTTACAGAGTACATTTATTAGTGGTAAAACAATGCTAATGAATAATCCGACAATTTCGAGGTACTTAATAAGACAATCGCTTCGACAACGATTGATGGTACATTTTTTGATCATAGGCTTTACCTTTACATGAATTAAAAAGTACAACATGACAGAAACAAATGAAAAAATCCTTGCTATTGATATTGGTGGGACACATATAAAAGCTATTATTTTAAATGATGATGGAAAATTTTTAAAAGAATATGAAAGTGAAAAAACTCCTCACCCTTCTTCCCCGGAAAAAGTGATGGCAGTGATAGAAGATCTTGCGAAACACTTTCCGGAATATGATAAAATTGCAGCCGGTTTTCCGGGGGTTATTAAAGATGGAATTGTAAAGACGGCACCAAAACTTGGAAATTCATCATGGAAAGATTTTGATTTGCGCAAGAAACTTGAAAGTGTATTGGGTAAACCCGCTATGTTAATAAACGATGCTGATTTACAGGGTTTGAGTTTGGCATCAGGCAAAGGAGTGGAAATGGTAATCACATTGGGTACTGGTTTTGGTTCAGCAATTCTAAGAGATGGGGTATTGATGCCGCATCTTGAATTATCCTTGCATCCTCTCACGGCGTCTAAAACTTATAATGATTACGTGGGAGAAGCTGCACTTTTAAAAATAGGGAAAAAGAAATGGAATAAAAGAATGAAGAAAGTAATTGGCATTTTGAAAACTGTTTTTAGTTACGATCACCTTTATATCAGCGGAGGCAATGCCCGGTTACTAACTTTTAAACTTGATAAGAATATAACTATTGATGACAATAAAGAAGGAATAAAAGGAGGAGCGGTTTTGTGGAAGGAGCAGGAAGCTCACTTATAAATATGACTGATAAAAGTTTTTGGAGAATCCGGTTTTGTGCATCATCGTATTGAATCAAATTAATTAAATTATAAAAAATAAGATAAAATGAAAATAGGCATAGCTTGCGACCACGGCGGATTTGAGCTTAAAAATCTTTTATCACTTTTTCTTAAGGAGAAAGGATATGAGGTAAAGGATTTTGGCGCTTTAGTTTTAGACAATAGTGATGATTATCCCGATTTTGTAATACCACTTGCCAGGGCAGTTTCAGCGAAAGAAGTGGATCGCGGTATTGCTGTCTGCGGAAGCGGAGTAGGCGCTGCAGTTGCAGTAAATAAAGTTGCAGGCATAAGAGCTGCACTCATCAATGATCATTTTTCAGCACACCAGGGCGTAGAAGACGATAATATGAATATAATATGCCTTGGCGGTAGAGTAACGGCTTACGCAGCAGCAGAAGAATTAGTCTTTGCCTTTTTAAATGCTGAATTTTCCGGCGCTGAAAGGCATAAAAGACGCTTGGGAAAGATAAGTTCATTAGAAAAATAAGAATTGCAAAAAGCTCCATATAAAACCAAAATTATCGGGTAAAGGAGTCATCTGTTTCGGAAAATACATGAAAAGACTTATTCAATAATTCTTTTAATGTCTAAAAAAACATTAGAGCAAATTTACATCACAATAAAATTAAAACATGAAGAAACAATACAAGGTTCTATTCTCAGATATAGGAGGAGTACTGCTTAGCAATGGATGGGGACATGAATCAAGAATGGCCGCCGCCAAGAAATTTAAAATTGATTACAGTGAGTTGGATATCCTGCACAATTTCATTTTTAATGTTTGGGAGATGGGAAAAATTTCTTTGGATGATTATCTTGATACGGTTATTTTCAAAGAAAAAAGAGATTTCCCAAGAGAAGAATTTAAGGAGTTTATGCTTGCACAGTCGGTGCTGCTCCCGGATACACTTCCCTGGCTGATTGATTGGAAAAATAAGCATGAAAATATAAAAGTGATTTCTATAAATAATGAACCGCGCGAATTAAACCAATACCGGATAGATAAATTTAATCTTCATAATTTTTTTGATGCATTTATATCCTCGTGCGAAGTTGGAATGCGAAAACCTGACCCGGGGATTTTTCTTCTTGCTTTGGGGATTGCCCAGGCAAAACCGGAAGAATGTATCTATTTTGATGATCGTATAATGCTGGTGGAAGCCGCCAAAAAGACAGGCAT
>JBDTEK010000378.1:0-4626 GCA_039922575.1 Ginsengibacter sp. | reverse complement strand
GGTCGCCGCCACGACGGGTATAAATGGCAATAGCGCCATTTGATCCTCCGCCAGTGCCACCCATAAAAGGCGGCCTGATTACTTTTATATAAGCAACATCTGAAACAGGGATATTTGAAATCATATCGGCATCTGCTGGCATTTCATCTAAATAAATTTGCGGAGTTCCTCCCCTCCATTGTAGTGAAGGTGGATTACTCGATGTGTTAATTTGAAGGCCCGCTACTTTTCCCTGCAGGTAGGTAAAGATATTTAGGGCGGAAACTGCGAATGGATCGTTTACCAAATCAAACTGGTAAGCATCGCCACCCTGAAACATTCCCGATGCGTATTTTTCGTCCATCACCTGAACAGGAGATTTAGTTTTTCGTTGAATATTTACTGTTTCCAGTACTTTTCCTTTAAAGAATTTTAGCTCATCCAACGTGGCATTTGCTAGTTGAAAATGCCGGTAGTTGCCGGACGTATCTGCATTATGATTGGAAAAAAATCCATTGGCTTTTGCATTATTTCCAAGAGCGGGTAGTCGGTTTTGCATGAACTGAACTGATACATCTGAAAGGCCTTTGGATTTTGGCAATTGATAATAAATACGCGCGGTATCAAAGAGTATTAATGAAGGATCATTGAAAGTGGCGTCTGATGAAATGGGCACAGATACAATTTGATTAGCTGCATTTTTTTGGCTCCATAATAAAACAATACTTCCGGCATCTCTTAATTGAACGGGAGATGCTCCATATATTTTACCGGAAATAGTAAGATAGGATGTGTCTTTAGGGTAGATAATTTTAGGAAAATTTCCTTTGGCTACTTCCTGCCAGTTAAACCTGCGCCAGCCATGAGTAAGCATTACAAGGTCTAATTTTTTCGAGATCGAATCAGAATTATTTTGAAAATAATAGGAAGGATTATTTACTCTTCCTTTTAATTCTCCGGTTAATAATAAGTGAGAGATAATATTATCGCTGGTATCTGCATCAATTCCAATATCAGTAACCGAAACAGACAAGCTTGCTGAAAGGGAATCAGGTACCGCAATCTCAATCTCATTTTTAGCGCGTTTGTTCAATCCCCAGTGTTGCACGGTCATTTCCGGCTGAAAAAGATATTCCTCATTATTGACGTAGGTAATACGCTCCGCTAATGGTTCCCATTTTGCATTAAAAACCGTGATTGTTAAAATGCCGCTTGGCAGATCTACGGTGGGTATAATTCCCTGCATTTTTCCATCATTTAATGGTTTTTCAATTTTGAAAACCTGCTGCTGATACATAGTACCAAGTACGTGAATGGTTTGGGTATTACTTAAATCACCGCTGGCAGCGCTTATCAAAAAACTCCGTTTGTTGCCGTTTAATCCTATCTGTAAAGCAACACCGGTTGATTTTACCGGTGGAAGTTGTGTAGTGTGGCTAATTGCTTTTTCATCTTTATCCAATGGAGCGCGCACAGACCATTTAGCCGAAAAAGATTCGCCGGGTTTAGGGGTTATAAAAAAATATCCCATACCATCGTGAATCACCCGAATACTATCCACAATAGTACCATTGTTATTCACAATAATTCCTTTCACACTCACCGGCCTTCCCCATTGATCATTTGCTTTGAATGCGATTTTATTTATTACACCCACAATGGCATCGCCTCCTTCAGGAAAAAAAGTAATTTCCGGAACTACATTTTTTTTTGCCACCGAAGAGTTTACATTTTTTGAAAGTATCCTGATATCTTTATTATAAAGAAATGAGGAATCGAAGTTCAGCATCCATCTTGTGTATGCTTTTACATGAAGAAATTGACCTGAATATTCGTCCGGAATTTCGAACTGTCCTACACAGGTTCCGTTCAAAACCGGTGTGGTAGTGCGGAATAAAAGTTTTCCTTTATCATCTGTCCAATCTAAATAAACGGTTTTACTCTCGTTTGCCGGAAAAATAGCTTTCATTAAATAACCTTTAAACCAAACGGTTTCTCCGGGCGCGTATGAAGATTTATCGTAATGCAGGTACATTCTTTCCTGTCCATAATCGTTTGCATATTTTGATAATGTGGCGTCTAAATTCTGGGCATTTGTATTTGAAAAAATAAAAAGGAGAAGTGAGAAGGTGGAAATTCGAAATTTCATTGAACAACTTTTTAAAGGAATCATGGGTGTAAATTAATGTAAGAATAGAATTGAACCAAAGACAGAATTTGTTTTAACATCATTTAGTAATTTTAAAAGAAAATTTTTAAGAAAAACTGCCAGCCGAACAAACATTCTTTAAAAATTAAAATTGATGTAATAGTTTTGGCAAAAGTATTCATGTATGTCGTTCATAAAAATAACTGAACAAACCTCTCATTACCGCCATCTGGAGCAAATGTCCGTTTTAGAAATAATTAAAGGTATCAACAAAGAAGATTTTGAAGTAGCCGCCGCGGTGAAAAAGGCGCTTCCTCAAATTGAAAAGATGATTTCTGCAGTATCTGAAAGAATGATTGACGGAGGAAGGCTCTTTTATATAGGAGCGGGCACCAGCGGCAGATTGGGTATTTTAGATGCAAGTGAATGCCCGCCTACTTATGGCGTACCGCAAGGGTTGGTAATTGGAGTAATTGCTGGAGGCCAAAAGGCGATTATAAATGCCATTGAAAATGCTGAGGACAACGAAGGTCAGGGCTGGAAAGACCTGGAGGCGTACGGTGTAAATGAAGATGATGTGGTGATAGGGATTGCTTCCAGTGGCACCACGCCTTATGTAATAGGTGCATTAAAAGGATGCAGGGAAAAGAACATTACCACAGGGAGTATATCGTGCAATCCGGATTCGCCGGTGAGCGCTGTTGCCGATTTTCCGGTAGAGGTAATTGTAGGACCGGAATTTGTAACAGGAAGTACACGCATGAAAAGCGGAACGGCTCAAAAAATGGTACTGAATATGATCTCTACTACCGCTATGATTCAATTGGGTAGAGTTGAAGATAATAAAATGGTCAATATGCAATTAACCAACAATAAAGTGGTTAACAGAGGAGTAAAAATGGTAATGGAAAAAACAGGCATTAAAAATATTGATTCTGCGAGAACTTTATTGCTGAAATATAAAAGCGTGAAAAAAGCAGTGGAGCATTATAAATAACTCTTTTGTAATACCGCGGATTTTCTTAAATTTATTGCGTCAATTATTTTGTCATAATAAAATTGCCGCCATGAAAATCAAAATTTTACTTTCATTTCTTTTCTGTGCATTTTTTTACACCGGATTCTCTCAAAATAGCAATCGCGCATTTGCCATTACAGGCCAGGTAAATGGAAATTTTAACTGGACTGATATTCGCAGTATTGATATGAATTCCGGAAACGCAGAAAGTGTATTGTTTGAAGATGGAAAAACAAAATTCTCATTTATTGATGCTGATACAAAAAGGCCTGTTGATAAAATCAGCGTAGCAGGGAATCCTGCTACCATGAAAATACCTGGTGGATCAGTTATTGCAAACAACATCATTCTCAATAATCCTACACCTACATCCTTAATGAGCGCTGCCATTGCGTATGATAAAAAGCATGATAAATTATTTTTTGCGTCTATGCATACCGGTAGTCTGATTTGGATGGATTTGGGAGCAGGCAATGAATCTCCTGTATTTTATATGGTTCAAAAGACTTTAGTAGATAATCACGATTTTAATGATGAAGCTTTTAATATTACCCGGATGACTATTGGCTCAGATGGTAATGGATATGCGCTCACCAATGATGGAAATCACCTCATCCGTTTTAGCACAGGCAGAAAAACCATCATTACCGATTTGGGAAATCTGATAGATGCAGAGTCAAACAAAGGTATTTCTGTTCATAATAAATGTAGTAGCTGGGGGGGCGATATCGTTGCTGATGCCTTCGGAAAATTAGTTCTTTTTACTGCCAGCCACAATGTTTTTGAGATAGATATTCCATCAAGAATAGTTACTTACAAAGGTGGGGTTACTAATCTGCCACCGGCTTTTTCGCTCAATGGCGCTGCTGTTGATAATGATGAAAATGTGGTGGTAAGCAGTGCCAATACATTTGATGGGTTTTACAAAGTGAACATGAAAGACTTGTCTGCCTCCAAATTAATTACCAAAGGTCAGGTGTTTAATGCATCAGACCTTGCAAGCAGCAATCTTTTGAAACAGAGTCAGATAAAAGCGGGAGCCGCTACGCTGCCTGAGCTTGAAGTAATCGGAAATAAATTTATTTCTGTATATCCAAATCCGGTAAGTAACGGTGAAATAAAGATATCGTTTGATAATAATGTACCTGGTGAATATAAAATCGCGCTTACCGATTTGCAGGGAAGATTAATAGAAAATAAAATTGTGTATGTAAAATATCATGGTCAGATTGAAAATTATAAATTGAATACAAAACCTGTTAGGGGATTGTATTTGATAAAAATTACCAATTCAGAAAATCAGAGTATTCTCTCTGATAAATTGGTGATTGAATAACCTGATTTGTCTTACCCTGTTTTAAATTATTTTTTCTACGGGATGAAACAAACATGGAAATCGACAGGATAAATATTGAAAAATATAAGAGTATCAAAAGCTAAAATTGATTTTTCAGGATTAAGAGTTTTGGTTCGAAGGGTA
>JBDTEK010000377.1:0-3366 GCA_039922575.1 Ginsengibacter sp. | reverse complement strand
AACCATTTTCCCATCTCTTTAAAAGTTACTTTTTTACCATAAAGTAAAATGCCGGTTCTGTAAATCTTTGCAGCCAGCATGGTCGTGAGAATAAATCCTGCTATCAGCGAGAGCATTGAAACCGCTATTTGCCAGGGCGGAACACTACCCGATGGAATACGTGCCATCATTACAATTGGCGATGAAAAAGGGATCATACTTCCCCAAACAGAAATTGGCGCATCTGGTTTTCCTGCGGCGGTAGTCATAATAATGAATGATAAAATAATAGGCATTGTAATGGGAAGCATCAATGATTGAGCCTCCTGTGGGTCTTCGTTTACCACACTGCCCACTGCTGCAAATAAGGACGCATAAAAAAGATAGCCTGCTAAAAAATAAAATAAAAAGCATGGAATAATTAATGACCAATTAGCCGATAAAAAAGTACTTTTTGCAGCAAAAAAATTCATGGCTGCCGAACTATTTCCTACAGCGCTCATGCCCGTGCCTGCTGCCTGTGCCTGTTGCAAAGTATCTGCAGAAAGGAAAGAAGTAGCAATAGAAGACAAACCGATAATCAATACAAGCCATATCAGCAACTGTGTAATTCCCACGGCAGCGATACCTAATATTTTACCCATCATCAATTGAAATGGTTTTACCGAGCTGATAATTACTTCGGCAATCCTGTTCATTTTTTCTTCCATTACACCGCGCATTACTGCCGCTCCATAAATAAACAAGGTCATATAAATTAGAATGCCGCTGCCAAACCCAATTCCATAAGACAGCCCGGCGTTAGATTGCTCTGTTTTATTTCCCTGTTTTATTACCGGGCTAAATTTATACATTCCGTCTTCATCCAGTTTATTGATAGAATCAAGAATTTTTTTATCAATATTATTTTGTAAAAACGCTTTATTTTTTATGGCTGTATTAATCTGATCTTTGATTTTATCTTCCGTACTCATACCCAATTGCTTGTCAGAAACAAGGGAAATCGAATCTGATTTGGAATCATAATTATCAGGAATTTTTAAAAATGCGGAATACCCTTTTTCCTTAAAATTATTTGCATCCACACCAGAGGTAAAGTCATAAGTGATCACTTTATCACTTTGAAAACTATTCTTGAAAATACCATTATCATCCTGCACTGCCACCTTTTGTTTTTCATTACTTTGTGATGAAAAGTAGGCAGAAGCAAAAATAAACCCAATGAAAAAGAGAGGTAATAAAATGGTCGACAGTATAAAAGTTTTATTTCTAACTCTTGTCAAATATTCGCGTTTAAGAACCAACCATATTTTATTCATACAAAGTATTTATTCGTTTTTTTTTATTTCAATTTCAATTCAATTCTTATACATTTGCCAGGCTCTTAAACCTGCACAAATTCTCTTGCCAACTGTGTTCCTTCCACCTGTTTTATAAATATTTCGTTTAATGAAGGCAATATTTCATTAAAGGAAACGATGCTGGCTTTATGATTTAAAAATTGTTGTAAAACCTCCGCAGGAGTATATCCATCATTTATTTTTACGATAAAAGAATTTTCTTTTGTATTTATTATCTGGAAGGTATTATTTTCGAAAGTTTCCGGAATTGTTTCAAACCCAACTTTAAAAATATGTTCTTTAAAATCATCTTTTATCTGCTTTAAACTTCCATCAAGAATTTTCTTCCCTTTATTTATTAAAACTATTTTATCGCAAATCTCCTCTACCTGTTCCATACGGTGTGTACTGAAAATAATGGTGGTTCCTTTTTGAGATAATTTAAAAATTTCTTCTTTTATCAGATTAGAGTTTACCGGATCAAGGCCACTAAAAGGTTCGTCAAGAATAAGAAGGTGAGGTTCATGAAGCACAGTGATAACAAATTGCAATTTCTGGCTCATTCCTTTACTCAGGTCATCTACTTTCTTATTCCACCAGCTTTCCATTTCAAATTTTACAAACCATTCCTTTATTTTTTTCAATGCTTCATGCCTGCTTAAGCCCTTTAGCATGGCAAGGTATAACGCCTGCTCCCCTATTTTCATTTTTTTGTACAAGCCTCTTTCTTCCGGCATATATCCTATCCTGGCGATATCTTTTACCGGATCAAACTTTTCCCCTTCAAACAAAATATTCCCGCTATCCGGATAAAATATTCCCGTTATCATCCTGAGCAAAGTGGTCTTTCCGGCACCGTTGGGTCCTAGCAATCCAAAGATGCTTCCCTGCGGGATGGAAAAACTAATATCATCCACCGCTTTTTGAGTAGCGTAGTATTTCTTAAGATTTTGTAATTCAAGAATGGTCATCTATTTTTTAAATTGATAATTAAAAAAGGAAATTTAATGGAAAATAGTAGAAAGCATGTAAAATAATAAATATCATTTTACTTATTAGAACAATTTTATAAGTGGCAAATTCTATTTTTTTTCTGATAAAAAAGAAGCCATAGCCACCCTTTCTCCATCCATAGCAGCGCTTACAATTCCACCTGCATAGCCGGCTCCTTCGCCACATGGGTATAGGTTTTTTATTTGCGGATGATGCAGCAATTGTTCGTCGCGCGGAATTCTTACCGGCGATGATGTGCGGCTTTCTGTACCAACAAGAACCGCCTCATTTGTAAAATACCCTGAATGCCCAAACCGGGAAGGCATTTTTTTAGAAAATGATCGCAACCCTTTTTTCAACCGGTTATAAATAAAAGGTGGCAATACTTCTTTCAACGACGAGGAAGTGATGCCGGGTATATAAGAACATTTTGGTAGCGTAGAGGAAACTATGTCTTCAGTAAAATCAATCATTCGCTGTGCAGGAGCTACAAATTTTCCACCGCCCGCCGCAAAAGCTTCTTCCTCAACATTTTTTTGAAAATTCATCATTAACAAAGGAGAAGCTGTATCAGATAATCTCATTTTATTTTTTTCCAAAGAAAAGTATTCCAAAACATCTTCAATCTCTACCTGCACTACCAATCCGCTATTTGCATAAGGATTATTCCTTTTGGAAGGGCTCCATCCATTTACCACTAATTCTTTTTCACTGGTAGCGGCTGGTGCAATGATACCTCCAGGGCACATGCAAAAAGAAAACACACCACGCCCATCAATTTGTTGTACCAAACTATAAGAGGCAGGAGGCAAGCCACTCCCATCCATTAAAAAGGAATGATTGAGGTTATTATTTCTACCATATTGTATTTCATTTATTAATTCCTGCGGATGTTCTATTCTTACGCCCAATGCAAACCCCTTTGCTTCAATTTCTATACTTTTATGACGCAGCAAAGCGAAAATATCTCTGGCAGAATGGCCCGTAGCCAAAATAAAATTATCTCCGGAAAATACATCCCCATCAGCCGTTCTTACCGATTTTATTTCTTCCT
>JBDTEK010000376.1:0-8690 GCA_039922575.1 Ginsengibacter sp. | reverse complement strand
TTATGCCAAATTTCTTCCTTACATAAATAACAATTTTGATTTCCAGGAGTTATTAAGCGAGCTGCTCGGTGAATTGAACGCTTCGCACACAGGTGGTCGTTATAATGAACCAATTCCGAATGGAGATGAAACTGCTGCTCTGGGTTTGTTATTCGATGAAACCTACACCGGTAAAGGTTTAAAGATCACAGAAGTAATTACAGGTGGCCCGCTTTATAAATCAATTAATAAAATAAAAGCCGGAGAAATAATAGAAAAGATTAATGATGAAGAAATAACCAATGAGGTTGACTGGGCAAAATTGCTGAACAGAATGGTGGGTAAAAACACCTTGCTTTCAGTTTATGACCCCGCAAATAATAACCGTTTTGAAGAAACAATGAAACCAATTTCGTTCGCCGCCGAATCAGTATTAATGTATAATCGCTGGGTAAAAAAGATGACCGATATGGTAGATAAATTAAGCGGCGGAAAAATTGGTTACGTCCATGTGCAGGGCATGAATGACGGGAGTTACAGAAACACACTGGATGATGTGATGGGAAAAAATCTTGAAAAAGAAGCATTGATCGTTGACACACGGTTTAATGGTGGCGGATGGTTGCATGATGACCTGGCAACTTTCCTGAGCGGCAAAACCTATCTGCGGTTTTCGCCACAAGGTAACCTTTTAAACGGCGGCGAACCTTTGGGTCGCTGGCAAAAACCAAGTTGTGTTTTAATGAGTGAAAGTAATTACAGCGACGCATTTATTTTCCCATACATATACAAACAACTCGGGCTCGGCAAGCTCATCGGAATGCCCGTAGCCGGCACCGGTACAGCAGTTTGGTGGGAAACTCAAATTGATCCTACTATAGTTTTCGGAATTCCAATGGTAGGCACCATCGGAAAAGAAGGGCGTACCACAGAAAATTTACAGGTGGAACCTGACATCCAAGTTCCACTTCCTTATGAAGATTTATTAAATGGAAAAGATGATCAGATTGAAGCAGCGGTGAAAGAAATGTTGAAAGAAGTAGGGAAATAAAAAGATGGTAATATTCTCAAAGTAAAAAACGGCCGCTCATTATAAATAGTGGGCGTTTTTGTTGCATCTGTTTCCTTTTAATTTTTTCATCCCGCTTTTTTCATCAGTATCACTTTCACTCTTCCATTTGGATTTCCAAAGGGTCACTGCAATAAAAAGTAATGCATTATTTTGAAAACATTTCATTATCAGAATAAACCCCAAACACCAAAAATTTAAAATCCTCCTTTACATTTGCCTTATGAATATCGAAGACATTTATCAAATTTATAAACAATTCCCTTCCATACAAACGGATTCAAGAAAACTGCAAAAAGGGGATCTGTTTTTTGCTTTGAAAGGCCCCAATTTTAATGGAAATCATTTTGCTAAACAAGCTCTGGATATAGGCGCATCTTACGTTGTAACAGATGAAAAATTAACCTTTTCAGATAGTAGACTCATACAGGTAAATAATGCGCTGGAAACACTACAGCTGCTAGCTAAATTTCATCGAAATCAATTTCAAATTCCATTTATTGCCATTACCGGCAGCAATGGAAAAACAACCACCAAAGAATTATTACATGAAGTTCTTTCTACTTCTTTTAAAACTTATACCACCAAAGGAAATTTAAACAATCACATTGGCGTGCCTCTTACTATTTTAAAGATAAAAGAAGATGCGGAAATGGCGGTGATAGAAATGGGTGCTAATCATTTAAAAGAAATCGATGGTTATTGTAAATATGCGCAGCCCACGTATGGCTTAATAACAAATATCGGCAAAGCGCACATTGAAGGGTTTGGAAGTGTAGAAAACATAAAAAAAGGGAAGGGAGAACTTTTCGATTACCTCAATTTACATGACGGAATTGCTTTCGTAAATTCAGATGACAAAGTCGTTTTTGAATTAGGCAAGAACTTAAAAAATGCAATTATTTATGGCTCCGAAGAAGAAAACAATAGTGCTTGCATTTCCAATAACGATACTTTTGTGGAAGTAACAATAAACAGTGAATCACCATTAAAAATTCAAACCAACCTGGTTGGGGCTTATAATTTGCCAAACGTGCTTGCCGCAGTTTGCATAGGAAAATATTTCAAAATAAATGTTGAAAAAATAAAGCATGCGATTGAAAATTATTCGCCTTCCAACAGCCGGTCACAATTAATAAAGAAAGAAAGCAACACAATAATATTGGATGCTTACAATGCCAATCCCGGAAGTATGAAAGCCGCCATCGAAAATTTTACAACCATGAAAGGCGATAAAAAGGTCCTATTATTAGGTGATATGAAGGAATTGGGAAATGAAAGTAAAAAAGAACATGCCGCCATCGTAGAATTAATTGATCATTATAAATGGGAGGAGGTGGTACTTGTCGGCAGAAATTTTAAAGAAATAAAAAGTGATTATATTCACTTTGATAATTCAGAACAGGCAAAGGATTGGTGGAAAATAAAAAACATACAGAATGCTCAAATTCTAATAAAAGGATCGCGGAGCATGGAAATGGAAAAAGTTTTAGAGTAAATTTTTTGCTTTAAATATATCACAAAGATCATCCGTGTCTTTCGGAAATCTTAGAACAATTAGATAAATTTTACTTATTTTCAATTGTAAATATTTTCATGCAGGACGACCTTCTATACCAAATCGCACTAACCCTGATTCCCAATATCGGCGATGTACATGCCAAAGCATTGGTAAATCATTTTGGAAGCGCTGAAGCAATATTTCATGCAACAAAAAAAGAGCTGGGTAGTTTAGAAGGAATCGGCTCAGTAAGAGCATCGTCAATTAAGAACTTTACTGATTTTAAAAGAGGAGAAGAAGAAATTGACTTCGTTAAAAAATATAAAATTAAAACCCTTTTTATATCAGAAAAAGATTATCCCCAAAGATTGCTCAATTGCTACGATAGTCCGCCATTATTATATTACAAAGGAAATGCGGATCTAAATTCATCTAAAATAATAGCGATAGTGGGTACCAGAAATCATAACGATTATGGAAAGAATATCTGCGAAAAATTAATAGAAGAACTGACCAATGAAGATATATTAATTGTAAGCGGACTGGCTTTTGGAATTGATAGCATTGCTCACAGAATGTCGCTAAAAAACAATTTAAGAACTGTTGGTGTTCTTGCACATGGATTAGACATGGTATATCCCGCTCAAAATGCTTCAATGGCCAAACAGATGGTAAAAAATGGCGGCTTACTTACTGAATTTAAAAATAATACAAAACCCGAACGACAGAATTTTCCATCAAGAAACCGTATAGTTGCCGGCCTGAGTGATTGTATTGTAGTAGTTGAAACCGGTTTAAAGGGAGGTTCTCTGATAACCGCGGAATTAGGTAATGGTTATAATAAAGACGTCTTCGCTTTTCCCGGAAGAGTGAGCGATTCAAAAAGTGAAGGATGCAATTATTTGATCAAAAATAATAAAGCCGCATTAATTACCTGCGCTGAAGATCTGCTGCTGAATATGGGATGGAAGCAAAATAAAAAGACATCCGTAAAAAAACAAAGAGAACTATTTATAGAATTTACAGCAGACGAAAAAATAATTGTTGACATTTTACAACTTGAAGAACAGGTGCACATTGATGAACTATATTTCAAAAGCAAACTGAGCAGCAGTGCAGTGGCCCAGGCGCTTTTAATGCTTGAAATGCAGGGAATCCTTTCTTCGCTGCCAGGCAAAATGTATAAACTGGTTTCATAAAGATTGGAGCCGGGCATTTAAGGTTTCATTAAATATTCTCTTAAATCCTTCCTGGCATTAAAATCGTCAACCTAAAATCTAAAATCATTTGGTAGTTTTACAACGTTGAAAAATAAACATGTCTAACCAAAATCTGAATAAAGAAAAAGAAGTTTTAACTCCCGCCGACAAGGAATTTGAAAATAATATCCGGCCAGCGGTTATTGAAGAGTTCAGTGGCCAAAAGCAAATAATTGAGAATCTTCGCATCTTCATAAAAGCAGCTAAAATGCGTGGTGAAGCGCTCGATCATATTCTTTTTCACGGCCCACCCGGATTGGGGAAAACTACGTTGAGCCGGATAGTAGCCAACGAATTAGGAGTAAATATTAAAGAAACCAGCGGCCCAGTTATAGAAAAACCCGGTGACCTTGCGGGTTTGCTTACAAATTTGGAAGCCAACGATGTGCTTTTTATTGATGAAATCCACCGGCTTAGCAATGTAGTAGAAGAATATTTGTACGCCGCGATGGAAGATTATCGTATCGACATAATGATTGATACAGGCCCGAATGCAAGAAGTGTGCAAATTAATTTAAATCCGTTTACATTGATCGGGGCCACCACCAGGAGCGGTTTACTTACTGCGCCATTACTAAGCAGGTTCGGCATCAAATCAAGATTAGAATATTATGATGCAGCCACATTGCAAAAAATAATTCTGCGCTCATGTTCTATTTTAAACACAAAAATAACTTCTGATGCAGCTACAGAAATAGCAGGCCGCAGCCGCGGAACTCCAAGAATTGCCAATGGTTTACTAAGAAGAGTGAGAGATTTCGCGCAGGTGCTTTCTAATGGGGTGATTGATTTAAAAATTACCCAGCACGCGCTAAAAGCATTGAATGTAGATGAATATGGATTGGATGAAATGGACAACCGGATTCTTACTGCTATCATCGAAAAATTTAAAGGCGGCCCCGTAGGAATTACTACCATTGCCACAGCGGTAGGCGAAGAAACCGGAACACTTGAAGAAGTGTATGAACCTTTTTTAATTCAGGAAGGTTTCATTATGCGCACACCACGGGGAAGAGAAGTTACAGCCAAAGCATATAAGCATTTGGGAAAAGTACCACATAGCAGTTCTAAGGGATTGGATCTTTTCTCTTAATCAAAAGGAATAAGAGAATAAAGAAGTCAACCCTGCAACAAATAAATAACCGGTTTTTTATGTAAATCAATTTTTTCTTTTCTCCATTCTGCAATTGTTTTTGTTTTAATCCACTCATTCGAAGAGGTTAGTTCAGAAGCAATACAGAATTGAGTTGACGGTTTGCAATTTTGCAAAATAGTCTCAATTATTTTATTATTCCGAAACGGCGTTTCAATAAATATTTGTGTACACTTTTTCTTTAACGATTCTTCTTCCAATTCTTTTATTTTCTTTATTCTTTCAAAATTATCTATTGGTAAATATCCATGAAAACAAAAGTTTTGTCCATTTAAGCCACTTGCCATTAAAGCCAATAGGATAGAATTTGGTCCAACTAAAGGCTTTATTTCCTGATTTAGTTTTTGCGCTTCATTTACTAATATTTGTCCGGGATCGGCCACGCCCGGGCAGCCGGCTTCACTTATGATAGCAATATTTTTCCCCTCATTTATTTTTTGTTTGAAAATCTTTATTTGTTCAGCTTCTGCTTTATGAATAGCAAACCATTCAAAATGATCAATTACAATTTCTCTATCCATTACTTTTAAAAAACGCCTTGCTGTACGCTCATTTTCTGCAAAAATTACTGAACAATTCTTTACCGCATTCAAAACATAATTTGGAATTGTTTCTATTGCATTTTCAGAAAGAAAAGAAGGAATCAGATAGATCATTTAAAACTATTTTGGTACAAATTAAACCACTTTATTCTCTTTTTCCTGTAAACTCAAAGTGGCCGCTATCACTGCATATCCCGGCGCAAATATCCATCCAATAAAAGGAAGCGCATGCATTAAATAAAACACCATTCCATTCCCAATAGCCAACCCTTTATGGCGGTTAATAAAGTCAACACTTTGAAACGAAGAAAGCCCTTTGCGTTCATTAGTATAATCGAGCATAGAAAAACCGAAATAAAAACATTCAACAAATAATGCCACCAACGGTGTGATCCACCCCAAAACAGGAATTAAAGCCAATATCAAAATGGCGACCGTGTAAACTGTTTGCCATAGTGTA
This sequence comes from Ginsengibacter sp., assembly GCA_039922575.1. Taxonomy (GTDB): domain Bacteria; phylum Bacteroidota; class Bacteroidia; order Chitinophagales; family Chitinophagaceae; genus Ginsengibacter. Next base: position 2,727 of record JBDTEK010000376.1, on the reverse strand, counting down.
TTTCGTAAAGCAATTTTTATTCCTCTGAGTATGTCCGTAACAAATTTTTTTATTGAAAAGGGATAATCTTTCTTTAAAATTATCGCCTCTGTTTTTTCGCTTAAATAGGCAAACAAGGGCGAACCAATAATGAGAAAGAAATATTTGAACCAGGAAAAATAAAACAACAAGAGAATGAGCTGAAGAACGATTTGCCCAAAAATAAAAAGGAAATTAAGCCAATGTGCATTTTCTCTCTGTAACCAGGCTTTTACACCCATTTCAGCCAAAATATAATTAATAATAAAAGAAGCTGATTCCCAAAAAAAGTAAATGCCTATTATAAAAAGAATACAATAAATAATGCCAGGGATCAAAATCCATTTCCATAATTTATTTTTGACAATAAACCTGTGTGCTTTAAAGTAAGATTGTATGGCTATGATAATTTCTTCTAACAAAAAATAAGATTATTGGAAATGTAAAAATGTATTCAAACAAATATAATTTAGTTTGCCATCAAAGTTTTAAAAGATGTTTCGATTCATTAAAACCAGACAAAATAACGCCGGAAAATATATGGTAAATTTGTACATTGATGAACTCTTTTGTAATAATTTAAAGATAAATAAGTAAGTCAAAACTCAACCTTATTAGCCGCCAATCATACAAAAATACCAATTCCCAATATCTTTAAATCCTTACCCTTAAGAATCTTAAAAAAACAATTAATTTAAAAAATGAAGAAAATCCCTTTATCTTTTTACACCAGAAAAAATGTAGTAGAAATTGCCAGAGATCTGTTAGGGAAAATTGTGGTTACCAATATTGATGGATTTGTTACATCAGGAAGAATCGTGGAAACTGAGGCCTACGTTGGGCTCACAGACAAAGCATCGCACTCTTTTGGGGGAAGAAGGACTGCGCGCAACGAGCATATGTATGCCGATGCAGGAACAGCGTATATTTATATATGTTATGGCATGCACCAGATGCTGAATATAGTTACTAATGCAAAAGATATTCCGGATGCCGTCTTAATAAGAGCAATAGAGCCATTGGAAGGAATTGAAATAATGGCACAAAGAACAGGTAAATTGACTTCGGATAAAACCATTTCACGTGGACCGGGTAACGTAGGAAAAGCGCTGGGTATTTTCAAACATCATTCCGGCTTACACCTCCTGGATGAAGAAATCTATTTATTGGATGATGGCAATAAAGTGTATAAAGAAAATATAGGAAACAGTAAAAGAATTGGAGTGGAAAGCGCCGGTGCCGATGGTTTATTACCCTACCGGTTTTATGTAAAAAGTAACCGGTATGTAAGTGGAAAAAATGATTAGAGATTCTAAACTGATTTTTACTGACTGCAATTAAAATTGTCGCCAGGGTTGCCACCTTAATCAACGCATTTCAACTTATAAAACATTTTCATTTATTGGCGGCATCAGGCTGGCAATTTGAATTGCACCCTTCCGGTTGCCATTTCAAATTATCGCTTCTTATTAAGAGTTGCCAACCCTGCAAAATGTGTTTTGAGTGCAGGAATGAAGTCTTCAAAGTTGGTAACTTTTGAGCTTGTTGAAATGAGCCATCTTCTCTTAGAAAAGAAAATATAAATGAATAGCTTAAATTTGCAGCCTTAACTTAAAAAAATAAAATAATTATGAGCACAGTAAAGGTTGCTATTAATGGTTTTGGCAGAATCGGGCGTTTAATTTTTAGACAAATTTATAACATGGAAGGCATTGACGTAGTTGCTGTCAATGATCTGACAAGCCCTAAACAATTGGCTCACTTATTAAAGTATGATAGTTCGCAGGGAAGATTTGAAGCCGATGTAAAGAATACCGATGATTCCATAATTGTAAACGGCGATGAAATAAAAATTTATGCGCAAAAAGACCCTTCACAAATTCCGTGGGGCTCACACGATGTGGATGTGGTAATAGAAAGTACCGGATTTTTTGCCGATAAAGACAAGGCACATGCTCATATTGACGCGGGAGCAAAAAGAGTGGTAGTTTCTGCACCTGCAACTGGCGGTGTTAAAACAATTGTTTTCAATGTAAACCACAATATTCTCGACGGAAGCGAAATCATAATTTCTTGTGCGTCATGTACCACAAATTGCCTGGCTCCAATGGCAAAAGTTTTGAATGATATATTTGGAATTGCCACAGGATTCATGACTACCATTCATGCGTATACGAACGATCAAAACACTTTGGATGCACCACATCCAAAAGGAGATTTAAGAAGAGCAAGAGCAGCAGCAGCCAACATTGTACCCAATAGTACAGGTGCTGCAAAGGCTATTGGATTGGTATTGCCTGAAATAAACGGCAAACTCGATGGAGTAGCTCAAAGAGTTCCGGTAATCACCGGATCACTGGTTGATCTTACCTGCATCCTAAATAAAAAAGTAACTATAGAAGAAGTAAACGCCGCCATGAAAGCCGCTTCAGATGAAAGCTATGGATATAATGTAGACGATATAGTAAGTACTGATATTATTGGCATGCACTACGGTTCTTTATTCGATGCTACCCAAACAAAGGTTTTAACTGTGGGTGATCATCAATTAGTAAAAACGGTGGCCTGGTACGATAACGAAATGAGTTATGTTTCTCAATTGGTTCGTACTGTACTTTATTTTGGAAAATTAATCAAGAAATAATTTCCTGGTTTTTTGCAAGAATAATCTTAGAAACATAAAACCCTCCTTTAAAAGAGGGTTTTTTT
>JBDTEK010000375.1:0-11921 GCA_039922575.1 Ginsengibacter sp. | reverse complement strand
CGTTTTTTTAAATTAATACCTGACGACTTTGAAGGATGGCATGCAAGCAAAAAAAATCGTGAAAATTAATGTATTCGTGTCAGGAAAATTTCGTTGCAAACAAAAATTAAATCACAATGGCAAAAGTTACTGGTTTTTTAGAATTTACAAGAGAGCTTCCACATAAGCGTCCACCACAGGAAAGACTTAATGATTATAATGAGTTTATACTAAAATTTTCCGATGATAAACTAAATCAACAGGCAGCCCGATGTATGGATTGTGGTACTCCTTTTTGCCACAACGGTTGCCCCGTTGGAAATTTGATTCCGGAGTTCAATGATGCCGTTTACCGGGAAAGCTGGAAGGAAGCCTATGATATTCTTACTTCTACTAATAATTTCCCTGAGTTTACCGGCCGGATTTGCCCTGCACCTTGCGAGACTGCCTGTGTACTCGGTATTAATCAACCCGCAATTACCATTGAAGAAATTGAAAAACACATAATAGAAATTGCTTTTGAAAAGGGTTTTGTTCAACCCAAAATTCCGAATGTAAGAACCGGGAAAAAAATTGCTGTTGTTGGTTCAGGACCAGCGGGAATGGCTGCTGCTGCGCAATTAAATTATGCAGGCCACCAGGTTACTGTTTTTGAAAGAGACGATGAGCCCGGCGGTCTTTTAAGGTATGGCATACCTGATTTTAAATTAGAAAAATGGGTGGTGGAAAGAAGAATTAATGTGATGAAAGAAGAAGGTGTGGAATTTAAGTGTAATGCGAATGTAGGTGTGAATATAAGCATTAATGACTTGCTAAGAGAATACCACGCTATTGTATTAGCTGGTGGCTCTACCATTCCGCGCGACCTGTCTGTTCCCGGAAGAGAATTAAAGGGAGTTCATTTTGCGATGGATTTTTTAAAACAACAAAACAAGAGAGTTGCGAATAAAAAATTGGCCGAAGAAGATATAGTTGCTTTAGGCAAAAATGTGATTGTCATAGGAGGTGGAGATACAGGTAGTGATTGTGTAGGCACATCCAATCGGCACAAGGCAACATTAGTTACGCAATTTGAATTATTGCCTAAACCACCGGAAAGCCGTACTCCTTTTATGCCGTGGCCTACTTATCCCATGATTTTAAAAACCACTAGTTCTCACGAAGAAGGCGCTCAACGTCAGTGGGCCATTGCTACCAAAGAATTTGTAGGCGATGAAAGTGGAAATCTGAAAGCCTTGAAAGTCGTAGGCCTTGAATGGAAATTTTCAGAAGAAAATAAGCCTGCAAAATATGTTGAAGTTCCGGGAAGTGAAATAGAAATTCCTTGTGAATTAGCGCTTCTTGCGATGGGATTTGTTCATCCTCAACATGATGGTCTGTTAAACCAATTGGAGATTGAATTGGATGAACGGGGAAATATAAAAGCAACGGAGAAAGAGTATCGTACCAATATTTCTAAAATATTTACCGCTGGCGATATGCGGCGTGGACAGTCTCTTGTAGTATGGGCTATTTCTGAAGGACGTGAATGTGCCAGAAAAGTGGACCAATATCTCATGGGCTTTTCATTGTTGGAAACCAAAGACCAAAATATCCTGCATCAGGTATAAATTTTGTTTTTCATTGTTTTTTTATTTTGACCTTCCTTTTAGGAAGGTTTTTTTATGCCCCTAATACGGATTATATAATAAAATATGTGATGTAAAATACTTATAATTTAATAAAATTTAAGTAAATACTACTATTTAATTCACATTATTATATAAAATATGTTTGTTATTTTAAAAAATTTATTTAATTTTCCATAAAATTTACAAATAAGTATTAAATATGAAAAAGTTATATCTAAACAAATTCGTCCCTTTTTTCTTTTTAATGGTAATTGCTACTGTTGGATTATTTGTGAATTCAACTACAAAACTCCATTTTGAAAACCACTATAATGCGGCAGATATCTCCTGGATTCTTGTAGCAACCGCATTGGTATTTTTGATGACGCCGGGATTGGCTTTTTTCTATGGGGGAATGGTACACAGAAAAAATATTCTTTCCACAATGATCAAAAGTTTTGTGGCAACAGGAGTAGTTAGTGTTTTATGGATAACCGTTGGATTTAGTCTGGCGTTTGGCGACTCTATCGGAGGAATTATTGGCAATCCATTTACGTATCTTTTTTTTAAAGGAGTAAGCTCGGGTGCTCCATGGAGTTTAGCTCCAACTATTCCCTTAACGCTGTTTGCCCTCTTTCAAATGATGTTTGCCATAATAACTCCAAGCCTCGTTGTGGGTGCTGTCGCAGAAAGAACGCGCTTCTCTTCCTACATACTTTTCATAGTGATGTTCAGTCTTTTCGTTTATGCACCTATTGCCCACTGGACCTGGGATCCTGACGGATTTTTATTTAAATGGGGTATTCTTGATTTTGCCGGTGGAACAGTAGTTCATATTTCTGCCGGCTGTGCCGCACTCGCCGGAGCAATAGTTTTAAAAAGAAGAAAAGTTCATTTAGACCATAAAGAAATGCCACCATCAAATATTCCTTATGTTTTAATAGGTACCGGTTTACTTTGGTTTGGCTGGTTTGGTTTTAATGCCGGCTCAGCGTTAGCAGCAAATTCACTGGCAGTATCTGCATTCGCAACCACCAATACCGCAGCCGCGGCAGGTGGATTAGCCTGGATGTTTTTTGATGTGTTGAAAGGGAAAAAGCCTTCAGTGCTGGGGTTTTGCATAGGAGCCGTAGTAGGATTAGTTGCTATTACCCCCGGCGCGGGATATGTTGGAATTCCTCAGAGTATTTTTATTGGAACAGTAGGGGCGCTTATTTCAAATATTGCCGTTTACTATAAATCGAAATCAATTTTAGATGATACGTTGGATGTTTTCCCCTGCCATGGTATTGGTGGTATTGTGGGAATGATACTTACCGGAGTTTTTGCCACCAAAGCGGTGAACATGGGTGGAAATGACGGGTTGTTTTATGGAAATCCTTCCTTCTTTTTTACACAATTAAAAGGATTGGGAATTGTAGTAGTCTACAGTTTTTCAGTTTCTTATGGCATTTTTAAATTCATCAATTGGGTAATGCCTATGAGGGTGAGCCTTGAAGATGAGGAAGCAGGCTTAGATGCCTCACAGCATAATGAAAAATATCTGCAAGGCACCTTACTCGTGGAGCATGATGGCGCTTTGATGGAAGAAGAAAACGAAGTAGAGGAAACCTTTCATTCCTGAAAAGAGAGAATCGCTATCTCTATTAAATAACCGACTCAATTGAAAAAAAATGCAAAAAAATCTTTTAATGGCCATTTGTGTTTTTCCGACTTTCACTTCTGTTAATGCACAGGATTCTGCCAGGGCTTCTTCATTTAAATTATCAGGGTCTGCAGATGTTTATTACCGGTACGATTTTAATAATCCAAAAGTAGCGCCCTATAATAATTTTACCAGTTTCACCCATTCGCAAAATTCTTTTGAACCGGGGATGATTTCAGTAAAAGCGGAACATGCTATAGGAAAAGTCGGATTAGTGGCCGACATTGGATTCGGAAAAAGAGCGCAGGAATTTTCATACAATGATTCCGGCTCAAGTGTGGCTATAAAACAATTATATGTTACCTATGTACCGGTTTCAGGAGTGAAAATAACTTTAGGAAGTTGGGTCACTCATATCGGCTATGAAGCAGTTGATGCCTGCTTGAATCGCAATTATAGCATGAGTTATTTATTTTCCTATGGCCCGTTTTTTCATACAGGATTGAAAAGCGAATTGGCTTTGGGAGAAAGAAGCTCGTTGATGATTGGCATAGTCAGTCCCTTTGATCTGAAGTATGCCTCTGGCTTGCCAAAAATGATGATTGCCCAATTAGCTACCACTTCCAAAGATGAAAAATTAAAGGCCTCCTTTAATTACCAGGGTGGAAAATACAATGATTCCGCCAGGCTGTACCAGGAAGATATAGTAATCAACTATTCCATTTTTGATAAATTTGGGCTGGGATATAATGGAACACTTCAAACAAGGCAGGAGCATAATTCAATAAAATGGAACACCGCCGGGAGCTGGTGGGGATCTGCATTATATGTAACTGCCGATCCTAAAAGCTGGCTCGGATTTACTTTGAGACAAGAGTATTTTTCTGATAAAAAGAATGTACTTGGTATTGATGCATATGTTTTTGAAACCACATTTTCAACAAATTTTAAAATTGATGATCTGATGCTGATACCTGAATTCCGTTATGAAAATGCAAGCAAAAATATTTATAAAAAATCAAACGGGGCCTTCCTAAAAAATACTGGTAGTTTTTTGCTGGCGGCGGTATATAAGTTTTGAATGAAAAAATCCATTTTCTAAAATTTAGAAAATGGATTTTTTTTATTTCTCCACCAGCTCCGTTTTTAGGGCTGGTTTTTTTTTGACAGATCCTTTATGCAGAATTCCTCCCTGCATTAATAATTCCAAATGAACAGCGCATCACTAATTTTTCGTACGTTTCTTTTTGGTCATCCTTTAAGCCTTCATCCTCTATTTCACGAATATTGGCCATGGCGAATTGTTGTATGGTTACTAACGGCAGCACGATTTTTTCCCGCATACTTACTGATAATTGTTCCACCGGATAATCAGCCATCAATTCATTATTCCCTGTTAATTGATACAGGTATTTCTCTGTAGTGGAGAATTCATAATAAATCATATTCCAGATTTCTCCAAACTTTTCATCTCCCGATAAATGTTCTGTGAGTGGGAAGAAACATTTTTTCATCGCCATCTCACAATTATCTATCAATGTTCTAAAAAAAAGAGAATTTTGATAAAGTGTCTTGAGGCTCGCAAACTTTCCTTTCTCTTCCATTTTTGCCAATGCCGTTCCTACTCCATAAAATCCGGTAACATTTTGTTTTATCTGACTCCACGATCCTACAAACGGTACTGCACGAAGGTCTTCCATGTTTATTTTCCCGGTTCCGCGTTTGGTAGGGCGGCTGCCTATGTTTGTTTTGCTGTAATATTTTAATGGACTTATCTGGGTGAGATAATCCATAAACTCCGGATGATTTTTTAATGCACTGTATGCAATAAAACTTTCGTCGGCGAGACCTTGTAATAATTTTTCTTCTTCCCCTTCAAGCGTGATGTGACGGTTGGAGAAAAGATCGTTGGAGATGCCGGCATGAATCAACTGCTCAAGATTATATTGCGCAGAATCAATGGTGCCAAAATTGGAACTTACTGTTTGACCCTGGATGGTTAATTGAATTTCTTTATTAGAAATATTTTTGCCCATAGATGCATAAAACTTATGTGTTTTGCCGCCTCCTCTTGCCGGTGGGCCACCGCGTCCATCAAAAAAAACAACTTCAATTCCATTTTCTTTTGAGATGGAAGTTAAATTTTCTTTGGCTTTGTAAATGCTCCAATTTCCCATTAAATATCCACCATCTTTAGAGCCATCAGAAAAACCAAGCATTACCGTTTGAATATTATTTCGGTTTTTGAGGTGTTGCCTGTAATCTTTATTTTGGTACAATAAATTCATAATTACCGCTGCATCCTGCAGATCAGTAACTGTTTCTATCAACGGAACAATATCCACTTTCATTTCTTCTTTTTTCCATCCGCATAAGATGAACAGGCCGTATATTTCAAACATGTTCAATGCGCTGCTGCAATGGCTGATGATGTACCTGTTGCAGCCCACTTCGCCATTATATTCCTGTATTTGTTTGATTATTTTTATACTTTCCAGTGTATCATTTATTAAAGGGTCGCCATAGTCTTTTTCCGGAAGTGTTCCGGTATTAGTTGTAAGAAATTCAATCTTTTCTTCAACGCTCAATTCTAAATAATTTTTAGGGAAATTTTTACCATCAGAAGCAAGGGCTTCAAAAACTTTTTTATGAATGGAACTGTCCTGCCTTATGTCGAGTGAGGCAAAGTACAATCCAAAAACATGCACTTTATTGATGAGGTTGTCAATGAGATAAAGAAATAATCCGCTGTGCTGGTAAATGAGCAAGTCTCTTATTTCATTTAATATTTTAAGGATGCCATCTTTTGTTAAGTTGGTACGCTTTCCAGGAATAAAAATATTATTATACAATTGTTTTTCTAGTTCTGCGAGAAGAACATCTACTCCTTTGAAAGTTAATCTGCGCCTAAGTTTACGTACTTCTGTGTAATAGCATTTGATAATTCCGCCACGCAAAGCATCGGCAACTTTTAATGTAATTTCCGGATTTACAAACGGATTACCATCTCTATCACCTCCTGGCCAGAATCCCATTTTTATAACCGGATTATTATCATTTACGGCGTCAGGAAACTGATTTTTCAGAAATGAAATAATTCTGCCTGCTGCAGGGAAGAATACGCTTTCCAGATACCATATTAAGCTCATGGCTTCATCATAAGGTGTGGGTTTTTCTTTTTTAAAAAACGGCGTTTTTCCTAATTGTTGCAGGTACATATTTATTTGGCCGGTATCATTTTCTGATAATGATTTGGATAAATCATTAATAATGCCTAATACGGCGCCCGGATAAAATTGAGTAGGGTGTGCTGTGAGTACAAGTTCTACAGAAAAATCTTTTAATTTTTTTGCAAGCTCCTCTTCTTTTTTATTTTGAATCACCTGCATTTCCAGATGCTTCATTGTTCCCTGGCCACCCATGTCGTGCACCTTTGTAAATGCCGCATCTTCAAGCGCGTCAAATAAAACTACCTGCCTTTCAATAAACTGAATGAAACGAAAGAGAAGATCCAGCTTTTCGGGTTGAGTATTAAAAGAATTTTGCTTTGAAAAAAAGTCCTCAATAATTTGTGTAGGGCTTAATTTTTTTTTGTAGCCTTCCTCACAAATATTGATAAAAAGTGATAATAGGATTCCGGTTTTTTCGATCCGGTAAAAAGGAAGAGAAGTAAACAGGCTGTTGTAGAGTTGAAATTTTAATCCAACATAATTTTTGAAATGCTGTAAACTCAGAGAAGCATGATTGTCCATTTGTAAATAAGAAGTAAAAAATAAGTAATAAGAAATAAGTAGTAAGTAATAAGAAAGCTGGTCGGTAACTTTTATCCCGTTTTTAGATTAAATGTTGCGATTTGAATACTTTTTACTTTCTAAATTTTCAATAAAGTTAATAAAAAATAGAATATTTTTAGGTAAATTGTTCATTTTACATTGAATTTGTTTACTTTCGAGCCATTATTATGATGACTAACTATTTTCATATCAATTATTTACCTTCCCAGAAGATGTCTTATTTTTCTTTCACCCCCATTACTATTTCAACCCGCAAGGGTTAAATTTTTCTATATCATCCTGTGGGCTTTTTAGCTTTTTTATTCAAAAAATATTTTACGTTAATTTAAAGTATGCAAGTTTTAAAATTCGGTGGCAGCTCAGTAGCTAATGCCGGTAATATAAATAGGGTAATTTCAATTTTGCAAAATGCGGCGAAAAAGGACGACCGTATTGTTGTGGTACTTTCTGCTTTCGGGGGCATTACAGATGCTTTGATCGAGGCCGCTAATTTTGCTTCCAAAGCAGATATTTTGTATGAGGAAAAACTTAGTCTCATTGAACACCGGCATCTTTCTGCGGTAAAAGACCTGATTCCCATTGACAAGCAAAGTAGTGTTTTGAGCATGGTAAAGAAACGTTGCAATGAGATAGAAGATATTTGTAAAGGCGTTTTTTTATTAAAAGAATTATCCCCGCATACAAAAGATTCTATCGTTAGTTATGGTGAATTATTATCAACTCAAATTTTTTCAGCCAAACTAAATTCTCTTGGAATAAAAAATACATGGAAAGATTCGAGAGAACTCATTATTACCAATTCTGAATTCGGAAGAGCCACTGTTGATTTCGTAAAGACAGATCAAAAAGTGAAAAATTATTTTACTTCGGCCGAAACTGGATTTTATATACTTCCAGGTTTTATCGGTTCTGATAAAAACGGAAATACAACCACCCTAGGAAGGGGAGGATCTGATTATTCTGCGTCTATTTTAGGAGCGGCGCTCAGCGCTTCTGTGGTAGAGATATGGACCGACGTTTCCGGCATGATGACGGCCGATCCCCAGTTGGTTTCTAATGCAAAGATTATTGAACATATTTCTTACGAAGAAGCGATGGAGTTGTCGCATTTCGGCGCTAAAGTTATTTATCCAAGAACCATACAACCCGTGATGAAACAGGAGATTCCTGTTTGGATCAAAAATACTTTTATGCCGGAACAAATCGGCACAAAAGTTCATAGTGAAGTTCATAAAAATGGCGGCAGTATCCGCGGTATTTCGAGCATTAATAATCTTGCTCTGCTTAGCCTTGAAGGGGCCGGAATGGTAGGTATTCCCGGGTTTTCAAAAAGACTTTTTGAAGCATTATCTAATGAAAGGATCAATGTTATTTTGATCACTCAAAGTTCTTCTGAATATTCTATTTGTGTTGGAATAGAAACGGTGTTTGCCGATCGGGCAAAAGAAGTTGTTGATGATACCTTCTCTTATGAAATTGAAACAAAAAAAGTAGAACCTCTTAAGGTAGAAAAATCTTTGGCAATAGTGGCTGTAGTAGGGGATAATATGAAGAATCATCCGGGCATCAGTGGAAAAATGTTTGGTGTTTTAGGCCGTAATGGTGTAAATGTGAGGGCTATAGCCCAGGGTTCTTCAGAAAGAAATATTTCTGCGGTAATATCTGTTGATGATGTAAAAAAAGCCATCAACGTTTTACATGAAGAATTTTTTGAAACCACTTATAAACAGGTAAATCTTTTTATAACCGGCACAGGAAATGTGGGTGGAAAATTATTAGATCAGCTTCAACATCAGTTGCAGCATCTACAGGATCATTTGCGTTTAAGCATACGCGTTACCGGAATCGCCAACAGTAAAAAAATGTTGTTTAATGATAAAGGAATTGACCTTTTAAGATGGAAAGATTTGTTGAATGAAGGTTATAAAATGAACCTGCCTGAATTTATCAGTGCCATCGAAAAAAAGAATTTAAGGAACTCTGTTTTTATAGACGTTACTGCAAATGAAAAAATTGCAGAATCATATCCCTATTTTTTGAAAAAAAGTATTTCGGTAGTGGCGTGTAACAAAATTGCCTGTTCTTCCTCTTATGAATATTATAAGAAATTAAAAGACCTTGCGATAGAATTTCACTCATTATTTCTTTTTGAAACCAATGTCGGGGCTGGTTTGCCGGTAATAGGCACCTTAAATGATTTGTTGCGAAGCGGAGATAAAGTAAACAGGATAGAAGCAGTATTAAGCGGTACATTGAATTTTGTTTTTAATAATTATACCGGCGCAAAAAGTTTTGCGAGCGTAGTAAGGCAGGCACAGGATGAAGGATATACGGAACCCGATCCGAGATTGGATTTGAGTGGAATAGATGTGATGAGAAAGATAATGATTCTTGCACGGGAAACCGGTGAAAAATTGGAGATGGATGATATTGAAAATAATTCTTTCATGCCGGAATCATGTATGAAAGGGAACGTGGGAAACTTTTATGCAGAAATGGAAGATCATGAATTGCATTTTAAGAAGTTAATTTCAGGAGCCAATGAAGCTGGTAAGAAATTGAAGTTTGTAGCAAAGTATGAAAACGGAAAAGCAATTGTGGGCTTGCAGCACGTTGGCCCTCAACATGATTTTTATCATCTTTACGGAAAAGATAATGCGGTGCTTTTTTACACTGACCGGTATGTGGAACAGCCACTTGTGATCAAGGGTGCAGGAGCAGGCGCAGAAGTAACTGCATCCGGAGTTTTTGCGGATATTATCAGAGCTGCAAGGTGAGCGTTTTATTGAATTGTTCTAATAGATATTAAGGTTGCTGAATTATTTACATCTTGCTACCTGGTTCTTGCTACTTGCTACTTTTGAAACCTGAATTATGATTAAATTTATAAATAAACCGGAAGTTGGAAAGACGGTTAAAGTATTGGCGCCGGCTACTATTGCAAATATTGTGTGCGGTTTTGATGTGCTGGGGATGGCATTAAATGATCCCTCCGATGTGATGGAGATAACTTTAAGCGAAAAACCCGGTATCCGTTTGAGACATAAGGATAAATATGATTTGCCTACAATACCTGAACAAAATGTAGCAGGAGTGGCTCTTTTGGAATTAATGACAAAACTGGATGGTAATTATGGGTTTGATATAATTATAGAAAAGCGTATAAAACCCGGTAGTGGATTGGGTTCCAGTGCTGCAAGCGCTGCAGGTATAGTTGTAGCGGCTAATTATTTATTAGGAAATATTTTTTCAAAAGTAGAATTGGTTTCTTTTGCTATGGCTGGTGAAAAGCTCGCTTCAGGTGTGAAACATGCTGATAATGTTTCGCCAGCTATTTATGGAAGCGTTACTCTTATCCGGTCCATTTTCCCTTTAGATATTATTTCTCTGCAAACGCCCCCAATGTTTGTTACGGTGGTTCATCCACAAATAGAAGTGAAAACTTCTGATTCGCGTGAAATTTTACGCAAAGAGGTTTTATTCAAAGATGCCATAAAACAATGGGGAAATATTGCGGGGCTGGTAGTGGGCTTTTTAAAAAATGATTACGGATTGATAAGCCGCTCACTGGAAGATGTGATCGTGGAACCTGTTCGCAGTATGCTTATTCCTGGATTTGATGAAGTGAAAAAGCGAAGTCTGGAAGCAGGAGCGTTGGGCGGCGGAATTGCCGGCTCCGGACCATCTATATTTATGCTTTCTGAAACGAAAGACACCGCCAAAAAAGTAGAAAAAATTATGAAAGATGTTTATGATAATACGGGCCTGGATTATCATATTCATTTGACTACCATAAAAAATAGCCCTCTTATCCCTGAGAGCTTTATTGCGGATATTCCGGCTAAAACCCAAATCTGATAAAAAAATGCTTTATTTCAGTACGAACAATAATTCACCAAAAATAAATTTTAAGGAAGCCACTATCAAAGGGCAGGCGCCTGACAAAGGTTTATATTTTCCTGAAAAGATTCCATTGCTTGAGAAAGGATTTATTGAGGATATTGTTAATTATTCTAAGGAAGAAATTGCTTTTAAAGTGATTGAACCTTACGTTGGAGATGTAATTCCAAAAAATGAGTTGAAGAATATTGTAGCCGAAACAATAAACTTTAATTTCCCTTTAGTTCCGGTGGGTGAAAATATATTTTCTTTAGAATTATTTCATGGGCCTACTCTTGCTTTTAAAGATGTGGGCGCAAGATTTATGAGTCGCTGTCTTGGTTATTTTGTTAAAGGAAATAAGACTAAAATAACCGTTCTGGTAGCCACTTCCGGTGATACAGGCGGTGCGGTAGCAAACGGTTTTTTTGATGTGGAAGGCATAGACGTAGTGATTTTATATCCTTCCGGCAAAGTGAGTAGTGTGCAGGAATTGCAATTAACTACTTTAGGAAAGAATATAAAAGCCCTTGAGGTTGACGGTACTTTCGATGATTGCCAGCGAATGGTAAAACATGCGTTTGCAGATGAAATCCTGAATAAAAAGTTATTTCTTACTTCAGCTAATTCAATAAATGTAGCACGATGGCTATCGCAACAATTTTATTATTTTTTCGGATATCAGCAATGGATTAATAAGAATAATCCACCGGTAATAAGTGTGCCTAGTGGCAATTTTGGGAACATTTGTGCAGGTTTATTAGCACATCGTTCAGGATTGCCGGTTAAACATTTTGTTGCAGCATGCAACGCCAATGATGTGGTAACCGAATATTTAAAAACAAAAGATTATTCTCCTAAAAAATCGGTGGCAACTATTTCCAATGCGATGGATGTAGGTAATCCCAGTAATTTTGTTCGTATTCTTCAGCTATTTAATAATCAATTTCAACCTTTAAAAAATATATTAAGCAGCTATACTATTTCGGATGAAGAAACCAGAGATATAATAAA